>CAYOQW010000060.1:0-7319 GCA_964406175.1 uncultured Candidatus Saccharibacteria bacterium | reverse complement strand
TCATTATAATGCACCTCCCTTCTCGGTCGGAGAGACCGGCCGCATGATGGGCCCCAAACGCAGAGAGATCGGACACGGAGCCCTCGCCGAAAAAGCCCTCGAGCCCATGCTCCCCACCAAGGACGAGTTCCCCTACACCATGCTCGTCGTATCCGAAGTCCTGTCCCAGAACGGCTCGTCCTCCATGGCCACCATCTGCGGCACCACGCTCAGCCTCATGGACGCCGGCGTACCGATCAAGAGACCCGTCGCCGGTATCGCCATGGGCCTCGTGTGGGAAAGCATCGATAAACATGCCATCCTCTCTGACATCCAGGGAATGGAAGACTTCTGCGGCGATATGGATTTCAAGGTCGCTGGCACCGAGGTCGGTATCACCGCTATCCAGATGGACATCAAGATCAAGGGACTTTCGCTGGAAGTACTGACCAAGGCTCTCGCCCAGGCCAGAGAAGGCCGCATGCACATTCTCGGTGAAATGGCCAAAACCATGACCGCTCCCCGCGACAGCCTGTCGCCCTATGCCCCCAAGATCACTTCGATCCGCATCAATCCCGAAAAGATCCGCGATGTCATCGGCTCCGGCGGCAAGATCATCAACAAGATCATCGCTGATACCAAGACCAAGATCGATATCGAGGATGACGGCCTGGTCATGGTGTCCTCCACCGATCAGGATGCTGTCAATCGTGCCATCAAGATCATCCAGGACCTGACCGCCGATGTAGAGGTCGGCAAGATCTATCACGGCAAAGTGGTCAAGATCATGGACTTCGGCGCTTTTGTCCAGATCCTGCCCGGCAAGGACGGCCTGTGCCATATCTCCCAGCTCGCCCCCTTCCGGGTGAACAAAGTCGAAGATGTCGTCAAGCTCGACGACATGATCGATGTCAAGGTCATGGAGATCGATTCCATGGGACGCTACAATCTCTCGAAAAAAGCCGCTGACGCCCAGATGGCACAAGCCGCTGGCCAGCCCGCACCTGAAGAAACAAAGTAACAACCGCGGTCCCAACAACCTGAGTTTGTATGTCATTCCTGCGAAAGCAGGAATCCATCGTTCTTGTTTCGTTTCTGAATCCCCAGGTCAAGCCACGTCTTTGACGAGCCTCGCTAAGCACTAGGATCCCATGTTTTTCTTCTGTTAAAACAAAGAAATCTGTTCCATCACCTTGTACAAGGAGCCTGCCATGGTCTGCCCACGTTGCAAAGCTGAAATAGCCCCCGGGAAAGCCTTCTGCGCCGAATGTGGCCAGCGGATCGGCATGGCTGACGGTATCCGTCCCCCGATCGCACCGGCGGCCCTCCGTCACAGATCTCCTGTGATCACCCCAACAGAAGCCATGCCGGCAAGTGTACCAGCCACCGAACCTGCCGAGACCGCAGAGCAGCCTGCCAAAAAGGGCGGCAGGGGCGGACTTGTGGCAGGACTGCTACTGCTGGTGCTGCTCGTAGTCGGTATCTTCGGCGGTGTCTGGGCCTATCAGGGCGACCTCCCGGTCGTCGGCCGGTTCCCCTTCCCCGAGCTCACCAACCGCATCCGCAGCATCACGACCCACGGCATCCTGGACCTCGTACCAGAAAAGACGGTCATGATCGCTGAGATCAACACCGACCAGGACAGCGCCTCCTACACCAATCTCAAAACACTCTGGCATCTGTTCCCCAAATACCAGGAATGGGAAGACAGCCTGTTCGCGGGCATGACCGAGAGCGATACCGCTGACTCGGGTCTCACCTGGGCTGATGATGTAGAACCATGGCTAGGCAATGAAGCCGTATTATTCATCGAATCGATCCCCCTGTACGAAGCGGACGCCACGACCACACCTGACCAACCCATGGGTTTCATCCTCCATTCTACGGATATGGATGCGACCAGGACGTTCGTCAACACGCTCGTCGAACAGGAAAAAGCCAAGGCGACCACCAGCACCTATAAAGGCATCACCATCATTCAGATGGAATCCCAGAACTCGCTGTCCAATATCCTGCCTGATGCCAACAGCCTGCTTTCTTCTACGAGCACTGTCGATACTGCGGTGACCACTGCCCCTTCCCAGAGCCAGATCGCCTATATCGACTCCTATCTTGTCGTCACCAGCACCAAAGCCATGATGCAGAAGGTCATTGAGACATACCAGGGAGCAGCCAATTTCAGCCACAAGAGCGGTTTTTCCGAGCTCAAAGCTGGTCTTCCGACTGAAGCCCTAGCCCGCGTCTATGTCGACATGGGTGCCCTGCTCGCTGCCGCTTCCAACACACAGACCGACCCCACGCTGACCGCGTCGACCTCGATCCTGAGCGATAGTTCACTCACCGGTGCCTATGGATTATCAGGATTTGCGGTCACTTCCCAGAAAGACGGTCTGCTCATGACCTCCCTTGCCTCCTATGACAGAGCCAAACTGTCTGATGCCGGCATCACCTCTATCCAGCAGCCCTTCACCCCTGCGCTCGTGGAAAGCGTTCCGGGAGACACCGCCTTTTATACCGAATCAAACGACCTGCAGGCATCGATCCAGGACATACTGACCGTGGTCGGACGATCAGAATCAGGTTTTGATGCCGACTACAGCTCGCTGAAAAAACAGCTCGCTGGTTTCCCGTTCAGCTTTGACATCGATGAAGACCTCCTGGGCTGGATGAACAATAGATATGCGGTAGCACTGGCACCCCAGGGTGACACTTTTTCTGTTTCCCTGATATTTACTATTGAAGACCAGGCCAAGGCCTCTGACGGTCTCGACAAACTGAGAAGCGTTCTCCAGACCGTCATGCTTTCGCAGCTCGCCACGTCACCCTCGGCACTGCCGACCGCAGAGAGCCTCTTCAAGAAGCAGACCATCGCAGGGATCGATGTCTGGACGCTCAATTATGCAGACCTCCCGGACTACGCGCAGATATCGTATGCGTTCGTCGGCTCCAATCTGATCCTGACCAGCAATCCGCAGACCATAGCCAAGTATGTGGGCGTTGAAGCAAAAACCACGGCCAGTCTGGCTGCTGATCCGCGTTTCACTTCCATGTTCGATCGGTTCCCGAGTGAAATGACCTCTCTCGCCTATCTCAATACCGACCCCCTTTGGACCATCATCAAGGCTCTGTACACCGTCGTGCCGGAAGCCACTGACACCCCAGTCGACATCTCGATGTGGGAAGAGGACCTCGCCCCTTTTCACGGGGTCATGGGAGTCTCCACCACCGACCAGGACCTGGAAAAAGGCGAGATCTTCATCTCGTTCCAGAAATAACGGAGCGATCATCGCTCAGCTGGCTTTTTTCAATACGATTGCGCCGTTTCTTCTGATACGGTATACTTATTTGATGTGATTTGTATCTACCTCATACCCTTTTCGGGTAAGGACCTATGGACTCCACTCCCACCTCTGCCGGCATCGCAGAAACCCTGGCCCACCGGTTCCAGGGCAAGCAGATGCCTCCGTCCGTCGGCGAAGAAGTGAAGCGCGCGCTTTCCAGAATAGCTGTCCTGGAATCGTCGAATCAGAACTTTGCCCTCATCGATACCCTGTCGAGGTGGCTTGACTGGATATTGAAACTCCCCTGGTACGAAGAATCTGTCGATACCCTGGCCCTGCCGGATGCCAAAAAGATTCTGGACGAAGGCCATTATGGCATGGAAAAGATTAAGGAACGAGTGCTTGACTACATCTCTGTTCAGAAGCTCACCGGCGGCAACGCACGCGGCATGGTGCTCTGCTTCGTCGGTCCACCCGGCACTGGTAAAACGACCATTGCCAAGATCATCGCTGATGCCCTGAACCGACAGTTCGTCCGCATTTCGATGGCGGCCCTGGGAGACATGTCGCAGGTGCGCGGACGGTCCAGGTTCCAGTCTGATGCCGAGCCGAGTCTCATCATCAAAGGCATCGCCCGGGCCGGGGTGAAGAACCCGGTCATTTGCCTCGACGAGATCGACAAGGTCGGCGGCGAAGGCCTGCTGGGCGGAGAAGCGATGGCGGCCTTTCTCGAAATTCTCGATCCAGAGCAGAACAATGCCTTCCTCGACCACTACATCGATTTCCCCTACGACCTGTCCAAGGTGCTGTTCATCTCCACGGCCAATAAACTCCTGGGAGCCAGCAGCCCGGTCCTCGACCGTATCGAAATGATCACCCTGCCGGACTACTCACGCGACGACAAACGCATCATCGCTGACCAGTTCATCATCCCGCAGAAGATGAAGGAGACCGGACTCACCCAGAACGACGTCAAAGTCGTGTTCAAAGAAGATGTCTGGGGACGTATCCTCGATCCCTTCAAATGGGACTCCGGCATGCGTACGCTGCAGCACACCATCGGCGAGATCCTCCAGAAAGTCGCCCGCAAGGTCGTCACGACCGGGGTCAAGGAATACGAGATCTCCGCCGCCAATATCAAAGACTACGTCCTCCTGTAACGAGGCATTTAGACACCACCGATCAGTTTACTCGCCCTTGTCCTCCGTAGCTGCTTCAGCGAAGGAGGAAAACCGTTAACTCGTTAACCAGTTAACCCGTTAACCATTATTTTTGCATGCTAACTGCAGCAGAACCTGTCTGCAGAACATCCATATTATTTTTAGTGTAGGACCATCATGCTCCAGCCTAATCAACAACATCAAAATCAGAAGAAAGCCGAAAAGCTGCTCCGCATCACCCCGCTCGGGGGCCTGGGAGAGGTCGGCAAGAACATGACCGTGTACGAAACACGCAATGACATCATCATCGTCGACTGCGGACTCAAATTCCCGGACTCGACCATGCTCGGCGTCGACCTCGTCATTCCCGACATCACGTACCTGAAGAACAAAAAGCGGAACATCCGCGGCATCATCATCACCCACGGGCATGAAGACCACAAGGGAGCCATCTCCTACATGCTGACAGAACTTGGCAACCCTCCCATCTACGCGACCAAGCTGACCCAGGGTCTCATCTCGGTCAATCTGAAGGAACACAACCTCCTGGATTCAGCCATCCTGAAGATCATCAAACCCCGCCAGGAATTCGCGCTCGGCGACTTCCATATCGAACCGGTCGCCGTCAATCATTCCATCCCCGACTCGGTCGCCTTTGCGATCCGAACTCCGATCGGGACGATCTTCCAGACCGGCGACTTCAAGTTCGACTATACCCCGCCGGACAAGAAACTTGCTGATATCGGCCGCATGGCTGAGATCGGCGACGACGGCGTGGTCATGCTGCTGTCTGACAGCACCAACGCCGAGGTCCCTGGCTATACGGTTTCGGAATCCATGGTGGCCGATACGGTCGACCGCATCTTTTCCAAGACCACCGGCCGTATGATCGTGGCTTCGTTCTCGACCAATCTGAACCGCATCCAGCAGTTCATTGACGCCTCCGCCCGTTATGGCCGCAAGGTCTGCATCATCGGCCGCAGCATGGTGAACAATGTGAACATCGCCATGGAACTTGGGTATCTCAAGGTTCCCCAGGGCATCCTGGTGCCACCGACCAATCTGGCCGGCATCCCGGACCACAAGCTGACCATCATCAGCACCGGGTCACAAGGTGAGACATACTCCGTCCTGGTCCGCATGGCCAACGGCACGCACAAACAGATCCGAATCAAAAAGGGCGACACGGTCATCATCTCCGCTACCGCCATCCCCGGCAACGAGGAATCGGTCTACAAGACCATCAATGACCTGCTCCGGCTAGGAGCAGAAGTCATCCACGGCAGCATGATGGACGTCCATGTCTCCGGACACGCCTGCCAGGAGGAGCACAAACTCATGCTCAGTCTCATCAGACCAAAATACTTCATGCCTGCCCATGGCGAACGCCGCCAGCTGGTCGCTCATGCGCGGATGGCCCAGGACATGGGCATCCCGGCCGCCAATATCTTCATCATGGAAAATGGCTATACTCTCGAGATCACCGACCGTGGCGTCACGCTTGATACGTCCAAGGAAGCCAGCTATGTCCTGGTGGACGGCTCCGGCGTCGGCGACATCGGTAATGTGGTGCTCAAGGACCGTCAGATCATGAGCGAAAGCGGCATTTTCCTGATCATGGTCAATATCAAAAAGGGCACCGCCGAGGTCATTGGTACTCCCGAGATCGTCTCGCGCGGATTCGTGTATGTGAAAGAATCAAAAGAACTGATCAAGGAAGCCAAACAACTCGTGCTCGACACGATCCGCAAATTCGAGCGTCAGATGACGATCGTGGACCCCATGCAGATCCGGGCCGAACTGCGGACCAAGCTCCACGACTTCCTCTACGAAAAGACCGAACGCGACCCCATGATCCTCCCTGTCGTGACGGAAATATAATAACAAGTGCGTTGAGGGTTAACGAGTTCTTAACTCATTAACCCTAGAGGTACTAGAGGCTTAGAACCCGCCAACCCGTTAACTCGTGAACCCGTTAACTGTGTTCTTGCTTCTTCTATCCCCCTATGATACGTTGCTTGCCGGGTGTGATGAACTTACTTAAGTGATGACACGTGACCAAGAAGAAAACGAAAAAACAGGCCAGGCCAGCCAAACGCCGCTCATTCCTCGCCTCACTCCCCAGACACCGGACCAAGAAGGAACAGCAGACCCTCGTGCGTGAGATCGCATCGGTGTTCTGTTTCACCTTTGGACTGATGTGTCTGGTCGGCATGTACAAGACGCCGGGCGAAGCCGGCTATGGGATCCGTCAGTTCCTCCTGGGAACGGTCGGCCAGGGTGGCTGGTTCATGAGCCTCATCAGTTTCTATGTCGGCCTGATGCTGCTGTTCCCGGCCAAGTTCTGGCAGCGGACCAACCGGATATTCTGGACCGTGTTGATCGGTGTCTGTCTGCTGGGGTTGATGGAATTGCCCGTCGCACAGACCCACGCCTCCTTTGCCATCGAGGCGACACACGGCGGCCGGATCGGTTTTTACTTTGATAAAGTGCTCCTGTTCTTTGGAGCCTTCCTTGCAGCGGTCATCCAGATCGCCCTCATATTCACATCTATCCTGATACTCACTGACGCCTCACTCACCAAGATCGTGGACTCTCTCGGTGAGATCGGCTACCGCCTCCGCGACGCTTTCCAGGATTTCCGGGCCTCCACCCGCGACATCCGCCTCGAGCGGGAAGAACGAGCATCCAGGTATGATCGTGATGAGCCTGAGGAAATGGACGAACCCGATGAGACAGCGCCGACCTTCACGACCCAGCAGATCGCTGGTGAAGAAACCTCGACCTCTGCAGAGGTCGACATCTCAAAATACCGGGACCTCGGCTTCACAGCCCGCCCTATCCACGGAGATAACGACACGAGCGAGGATGAAGAAACCCCGCGCAAGCACAAAAACTC
>CAYOQW010000059.1:0-7466 GCA_964406175.1 uncultured Candidatus Saccharibacteria bacterium | reverse complement strand
ACTGAATGACATATGATCAGCAAATTTCTCGAAAAATTCAAGTTGTTCTACCCGCAGGCAGCCTCCCAGGACCAAGTACCCGGTGGCTTTAAAGACCAGCATCCTGAGTTCTATGATGGCCCGCCCGGGACCAAAGCGCCGCAGATCATCAACTATCCTGTCCTGCCGCTGAGGAATCTCGTTATCTTTCCCGAAATGATCGTACCGGTCATCGTCGGCAGGCTGGACTCCGTACGCGCCGTCGAAAAAAGCTCGGATGACGCCAAAAAGATCATCGTGATCGCCCAGAAAGATCAGGATAATACCTTTGTCTCTCCGGAGAATGATCTCTATGAGATCGGGGTCGTCGCGGAGATCGCCCAGACCATGCGCATGCCAGACGGTTCGCTCAGACTCATTTTAGTCGGCGGCAAACGCATCCGCATCCTGTCTTTTGAAGATATTGAGGGTGTCCTGCACGCTGAGGCAGAACACCTGGACAACGAGCCGGTCTCAGACCTCATCGAGCTGGAAGCCTCGACCCGCTATGCGGTCGACCAGCTGCAGCGGTATATCAAGCTGCTCAGCCACATCCCCGATGACCTCGCCTCCGTGGTCGACAATCTGGACGACATCCTGCACTATGCCAATATCCTCTCCAGCTATCTCCCCGGCCCGCTTACGGCCAAACAGGATCTGCTGGAGACCACTGACGTCTGCGACCAGCTGAAAAAGATCGGCGCGCTCCTGGAAAAAGAATCCCAGATCAATGATGTCGGCCAGAAGATCAGAGAAAAAGCCTCGAACAAGCTCAAACAGGCCGAAAAAGAGTACTTTCTCAGAGAACAGCTTAAGGCCATCCAGGAGGAATTGAAGGAGAACGGCGATGAATCGATAGAGCCTGATATCGCCAAGAAAATGGCGGAGCTCAAACTCCCGCCTGAAGCGGTCAAGCAGGTTGAGAACGAAATGAAACACCTGGAAAAAACCCCATCCATGTCGCCCGAGTACGGACTCACCAAATCCTACATCGACTACCTCCTGGAACTGCCCTGGGCCAAGAAAGATGAAGAGAACTCTGACATCAATAATGTCTCCACGATCCTCGAAGCTGACCATTTCGGACTGGACAAGGTCAAGGAACGCATCCTCGAATTTCTGGCTATCAAAAAACTGGCACCTGGGTCCAAAGGACCGATCCTCTGTTTCGTCGGACCTCCGGGCACCGGCAAGACCTCACTCGCCAAGTCGGTCGCGAGGGCCCTGGGACGCAAATATATCCGCATCTCGCTCGGAGGAGTACGGGATGAAGCTGAGATCAGAGGTCACCGCCGCACCTATATTGGCGCCCTGCCGGGCCGCATCATCAGCGGCATGAAGAATGCCGGGGTCATCAATCCCCTGATCCTGCTGGATGAAGTAGACAAGATGGACAGCGATTTCCGTGGTGACCCCACTTCAGCCCTGCTAGAAGTGCTGGACCCGGAGCAGAACCACGCCTTTGTTGACCATTTCCTGGAAGTGCCCTATGACCTGTCGCAGGTCCTCTTCATCACCACTGCCAACCTGCTCTACCACATTCCAGAACCGCTCGCCGACCGGCTCGAGATCATTCAGCTCTCCAGCTACACTGAAGAAGAGAAACTCGAGATAGCCATACGCCACCTGATCCCCAAGCAGATCCTGGAACACGGACTGACCGGCAAGAACCAGCCAGTGTTCTCGATACCGATCATCACCACCATGCTCACCCGCTACACCAAAGAACCCGGGGTCAGAGAACTTGAGCGCATCATCGCCAAGATCTGCCGGAAGATCGGCAAAAAGATCGTCGATGGCTCCCTTTCTGCATCACCTGAGTATCAGGTCACCAAAGCGGACCTGGAAAAATTTCTGGGGCCGGAAAAATTCAAGCCCGAGACAAAAGAACCCGAGCCGCAGATAGGCATCGCGACCGGTCTCGCCTGGACCGAGGTCGGCGGGGTCATCATGCCGATCGAGGTCGCGACCATGCCCGGCAAAGGCAATCTGATCATCACCGGCCAGCTCGGCGATGTCATGCAGGAATCAGCCAAGGCTGCTCTCAGCTATATCCGCTCACGGGAAGCCCAGTTCAAGCTCAGCAAAGGCTTCAGCGAAAAACTTGATATTCATATACATGTCCCTGAGGGAGCCGTGCCCAAGGACGGACCGTCAGCAGGCATCGCCATTGCCTCAGCCCTCGTCTCAGCCCTGACCAGGACTCCTGTTGCATCCCAGATCGCCATGACCGGCGAGATCACGCTGAGGGGCCGCGTCCTCCCGATCGGAGGGTTGAAGGAAAAGATACTCGCAGCTCACCGGGCCCGGATCCCGGCAGTGCTCATCCCGAAACAGAACACCTCTGATCTCCCTGATATTCCGGAAAAGATCAGAAACAAGATGAAGATCATCCCGGTCGAGACCATGGATGAGGTGCTGAGCGCTGTACTGGTCGGCAAGCCGAAAGCAGCGCCCAGGACCCGCGTGGTCAAGAAAAAAGCAGCTATTTGACACGGCAACATACATGATAGAACTCCATATCGGCGATACCCTCACCCTGAAAAAAAAGCATCCCTGCGGCGGCCATGCGTGGTCTGTCACCCGCCTCGGTGCTGATATCGGACTGATGTGCACGACCTGTTCGAGGCGGATACTCCTGCCCCGCAGCGACGTTGAGCTGAATCTCAAACAAAAGATCAGTACTACAGGCAGCACTCTCTAGGGGCGTGATCTCATTTCCATCAGGCATGCTGTGACGATATTTTTCTCACTGTTCGCGAGAATCATCCCTCTCTATGTCATCATCGTGCTGGGATCCATCGCTGGACGCTATCTGGCAGTCCCAAAAGAGTCTATAGCACGACTCCTGATCTACATCATCGTTCCGATCGTCGTGTTCAGTTCTGCCCTCTCAGTGGAACTGTCAGCTGGAACACTGCTGCTTCCGATGGTTGTCGCTGGCATTGCAAGCACGATCTGTCTCTCGACCTACGCGATCACCCGCCGTATCTGGAAAGGTTCTGAGGTCAACATCCTCTCCTATGCCTCCGGATCAGGAAATTTCGGATATTTCGGTCTGCCAGTGGCGATCGCATTGTTCGGACCAGAGGTCGGAGCCCTCATGATCGTCGGGTCTCTGGGTGGAAATATCTTTAAAAACACTCTCGGCTTCTATATCACTGCCAGGGGGACCCATACCGTCCGGGAAAGCCTGATCAAACTCTCACGGCTGCCCACGCTGTACGCGTTTGCGATCGGGATCGCACTCAATGCGGCAGGTATCCACCCGGGACCGATATTCAATAACTTCGCACTGCTGTTCAAAGGTGCTTTTTCTGTCCTCGGTATGATGCTCATAGGGCTCGGGCTCGCGGGCATTAAAAGCTACCGCCTGGACCTCAGCTTCATAAGCATCACCCTGATAGCGAGATTTCTGGTCTGGCCCGCGATGATGGCCCTGTTCCTGACCGCTGATGCTTCGCTCCTGCATATCTTTTCACCTGACGCCCGCCATATCCTGAACCTCATTTCCATCGTCCCCATTGCTGCCAATGTCGTCGCTTTTGCAACTGAGCTGCGAATGCATCCCGACAAAGCAGCCACGGCCGTGATCATCTCCACACTCTTCGCCCTGGTGTATATCCCCCTGTATGTCAGTATATTTGCTCTTTAGCAGGCCATTTAAAAAATCCCTAGCGTCTACTCCCAAGGTGTGATATAGTAATCGTCGCGTATTAAAAAGACCTATATCTGTTATATGGAATTTCGGCATGAAAAAAGATCTTCACCCAGCATTCGTCGACTGTCAGGTCATCTGTGCATGCGGCAATAAGTTCATGACCAAGGCAACGATCCCTGAGATCAAGACTGAACTTTGCTCAAAATGCCACCCGTTCTTCACCGGCGAGCAGATCCTCATCGATACTGCTGGCCAGGTGGACCGTTTCCAGAAGCGCGTTGCCGAATCAGTGACCCGTCAGGCAGCCAAGCCGAAGAAGGTCAAAAAGACCGTCGAAGCCAAACCGGAAGTAAAAGCCGAGGAGAGCACCGAAGATCTTCTGAAGAAGATCAAACTCCAGATGGAAGAAGATGCACGGAAAAAAGCCGCCAAGACCGCAAAGAAGCCAGCCGCCGTCAAAGAATAATCAAAAAGCCCTCTGCACAGCAGAGGGCTTTTTTTATATCGTTCGCAGCTCGATCAGCGAGATCAGCTGCAAAAGCCAGGCCTTCCCCTCCGGCCGCCAGGACGCTGACCCGATAACGGTCCTGATCTCGCGGAAATACGTGGCCGCCAGCGCGCCTGCCTGCTCCAGCGCTTTTGTCTCCCGCATGATCTGACGAAGCTGTTCAGCCTGCACCTGTGAAATATCGGGTCGGCCGAACAACGTATCAAATACCTCCCGCTGTTCCGCTGTCGCCTGCTCATGTGTCATCACCGCGAGGAGAGTTCGCTTGCCTTCTGCAAGATCGCTTCGGTCGCTCTTGCCGGTCACCGCCGGATCACCAAACACGCCCAGGACATCATCCTGGATCTGGAATGCAATTCCGAGGTCTTTGCCGATCTGCAGCATCAGCTGAACGGTCGTATCATCCTGACCCGCGAGGAGAGCACCAGCCATAAGTGGAAATTCTGTTGTGTACCGGGAGGTCTTGTACCGGTAGATATCCAGAATATCAGCCGTCTTCAGAACACCAATGTCCCGGGGATAAACGTCCAGTGCTTGTCCATACGTCTCGTCAACCATGATCTGTCCATAGAGCGCTGTGACCTTTTGAACAACAGCAGGAGGGAAACCCGATATCCCGAGCAGCTCGATCCCGAGGTATCCGGCAGCATCCCCCGCCAGGATGGCCATGGCATTTGACTGGTCAGACGTCAGATCCCCCTCAGAAAACTGTTCATAGGCACAATGCATGGACGGCCCGCCCCTGCGCACCTCAGCATGATCCATGATATCGTCATGAATGAGCAGTGAGCTCTGCATGAGTTCGCAGGCAGCGCCAGCGATCTTGACCCCTTCGGTAACGCCGGCCGAAAAACAGGCATGCCCACCCCACAGGAGTGCAGGCCTCAGACGTTTGCCGCCTCGAAGCGACAGGTCCCTGATCATACCCAAAAGCTCAGACACAATGGGGCGATAAACGGCTGCCTGCATCTTCTGGTTAAAAAAGTCACGGAGTATCGTCTCAATATCCGACTGGAAAACACGGAATTCATCAGTAAATGGCATGTCTGATCCCTCCTGTAGAACACGCTGCCAAGCATAGCATCTCCCCGGACTTTTGCAAAAAGAAAACAGCATGACTACTTGTACCCACCGAGGGTACGCGTGTATACTTTTCACTTGTTACAAGCACATAATTCCTCAAAGTGTACCTTCCCATGCTCGACAAACTCGAAAAGATCGAAGAACATTATCACGACGTGAAAAAAGAACTGGGTGAACCGGACACTCTGTCGCAGCCGCAGAAGCTGCAGGCCCTCGGAAAAGAGCTCTCCGAGCTCGAACCGATCATCCAGGCCACCGAGCGTTACAGGAAGGTCCTCTCTGACATCGCCGGCAATGAAGAGATCATCGCTTCTGAACCGGATCCCGATCTCCAGCAGATGGCCAGAGATGAGCTGAACTCTCTGAAAGCCCAGATCGACACGGCTGAGCAGGAACTGAAGATCATGCTCGTGCCAAAAGATCCGCGCGACGGGAAAAACGTGATCATTGAAGTCCGCGCAGGTACCGGCGGCGACGAGGCTGCACTCTTTGCTGGAGAGCTGACCCGCATGTATCTTAAATACGCGGATCGCCGGGGATGGCGCACCGAGATACTCAACCAGCATGAAACCAGTGCCGGCGGGTACAAAGAGATCGCGATCGCCATCTATGGCCACGGCGCATACAGCAGACTGAAATTCGAGAGCGGCACGCATCGTGTCCAGCGCGTGCCCGAGACCGAAGCCAATGGCCGGGTGCATACATCTGCTGCTACCGTAGCCGTCATGGCTGAAGCAGAAGAGCTCGATATCGTGATCAGGCCGGAAGACCTGAAGATCGACGTCTACCGCTCGAGCGGCCACGGAGGTCAGAGCGTCAACACCACTGATTCAGCCGTGCGTATCACGCATCTGCCGACCGGTACGGTCGTGGCCTGCCAGGATGAACGCTCCCAGCTGAAGAACAAGCTCAAAGCCATGAGCATCCTGCGCTCCAGGGTATACGCTGCAGAAGAAGAACGCAAAGACAAGGAACGTGAGTCCGAACGACGCAGCCAGGTAGGGACCGGTGACCGGAGCGAAAAGATCCGCACCTACAACTATCCTCAGGACCGGATCACGGACCACAGGATCCATCTGAATATTTCCAATCTCCCTGGTTTCATGGGCGGGGACCTGGACCGGGCCATCGACCCGCTCATCCTCGCATCCCAGGCCGAACACCTATCATCCTGAGGACCATATGATCACCACGATCAAGACTGAAACCAAAGATCCGCACAAAAAAGATACAGCAGACCAGAACAAAGGAAAACTGACCCGGGATGCTGACGGCAACTGGGTCCTGACCAAAGAAGTCGTGGCCGAAGAAGTGAATAGGAAGCTGGAAGCGGCAACGTCGCTGGACATATCGATCATTGCCAATCTCATCGCACAAAGTGCGATCCAGCTCGCTCAGGTCGGTATCAGGACCGCCCGGCTCGACACGGAGCTGCTCCTCATGTCCGCCCTCGGGGTCACCCGGGAAAAACTCATTACCAAGTGGACCGAGCATATCCATGCCGACCAGCTCGCACTGTTCCAGCAGCTGCTGGCCCGCCGGATGAAGCGCGAACCGCTCGCCTATATCACCGGGAACAAGGAATTTTACGGCATCAAATTCCTGGTCGACAAACGGGTGCTCATCCCCCGTCCAGAGAGCGAGCTGCTGATCGAACGCACGCTCCACTATGTCAAACAGTGGGAATTCGGCCACGATCAACTAGCCCTGGTCGATGTCGGCACTGGATGCGGCAATATTGCCATCAGCATTGCCAAAACGGCCAATTTCGTCAAGATCTTTGCTACCGACCAGTCAGCAGATGCCCTGGATGTGGCCCGCATCAATGCCTCTCTCCTCTCCCTGGACCAGAACATCTCCTTCCTGAAGGGCGACCTCCTCGCTCCGCTGCCTCAGCCGGTAAATATCATCATAGCTAATCTCCCCTACATCAGTGAAAAACGCTACGCAGAGCTGGAACCAGAGATCACCATGTTCGAACCAGAGGAATCTCTCATTTCAGGCGAAGACGGACTTGCACATTATCGGCATCTGCTGGCACAGACACCCCAGTTCCTCCTGCGCAACGGCATCATGCTGATGGAGATCGATCCTGAGCAAGTACCGGCCATGCGGGCGCTGGTATTCAAATACCTGCCGCAGTCGACCATAGAGATCCTTCAGGATGGTCAGCATCTGGATAGAGTCGTACTGGTA
>CAYOQW010000058.1:0-7509 GCA_964406175.1 uncultured Candidatus Saccharibacteria bacterium | reverse complement strand
GCTGGAACTGTGGTCTCAGCGACCATCATCATGGATCGTTTGAGCGGTCGTTCTCGTGGATTCGGTTTCGTGGAAATGTCCACCCCCGATGAAGCCCAGAAGGCGATCGAAATGTTCGATGGCAAAGAGTTCGATGGTCGTACCCTGAAAGTCAACGAGGCCCGTCCTCGTCGCGAACAGGTCGGTCAGTAGACCTCTCCCGTCAGCAAATCGAAAAGAACCCTGTAGTATATACTGCAGGGTTCTTTTTTTGTCTAGTTCCCTGAAGCTCTAAGCTCGGGTACAAAAAACCGGCTGAGACAGCCGGTTTTTTGAGGATATGTTCAGCAGAAATGCTATTCGATGCCGACGAGCGTCAGGGAAAAGGTCAGGTCTTTGCCGGCCAGAGGGGAATTGGCATCGAGGGTGATCTGGTCGCCATCGACCGCTTTGACCGTGACGACTATGGTGCTGCCGTCTGCCTGGCCAGCCTGGAACCGGTCGCCGACCTGAGGATTGGCATCGGCAGGGAACTCGGTGACAGGAACGGTCTGGACGAGGGTGTCGCGGTAGGGACCATACGCCTGGTCGACGGGGATGGTGACCGTTTTGCTTTCATTTAGCTTCATTCCGGTAACGGCTGCGTCGAAGCCCGGAATGACCGTACCTGCACCCAGCACAAAGCTGATGGGGTCGGTGCCTTCTGAGGTGTCGAAGACAGTACCGTCAGCAAGTGTGCCGGTATAGTTGATCTTGACGGTGTCGCCAGCTTTGGCCTCAGTCTTGGCCACGGGTGTTGTATCGGTGGTGTCGGTCGATTTTGAACCATTGGAGCAGCCGCTCAGGGTCAATGCTGCCAGCGCGAGGACGGGTATCCAGGTCAGATGACGTTTGGTGAACAAGGTGGAGCCTCAATAATGATAAATCGAAATGAAAAACAAAGGGCATCCTATCACGAAGCTACCCTCATGTACAACGCTTCTGTTCACATTCTGGTGGTGTTCAAGCCAGGGATTACCGCTTTGAGCCTTGTTATTTGAACCTTTCGCCATAAGCACTCACCAATGCGGATCTGGCATCTTTGAGCGAGGCGCTGCCGTTCTGGGTTTCAAGTCGGAGTTTGGCTCCAGAGTATTCAAATGTGATGATGTCCGATGATGAGTGGTTGTCGTTGATGCCGCCGTTCTTGTATTTCATGCGGGTGACAGCATTCGGATCAATGACGAAATTGCCGGCAGTTTCTGCGAGTATGGCATCAGGAGCCATGGCTGGATATCGTTTGTGCACGTTATACCCGGCAGTGGCCGTGTTCCACATTTTTTTGAAAATATTATCGCCCCGGGCCTTGGCTTCTTCGCGGGCCCGCTGGGCTTCGTCCTTGATCATCTGGGAGGTGAGCAGGGCAAAGATGATGCGGTTCTGGGTCAGGACGACATTGAACGTATCGCGGCCGAAGCCGAGAAAACCCTTTTTCCGGGCGAGATTCGGCAGAACACCGATCACTGCTTCACCGTCCATGGGAACTCCTGTCTACGTCAATTAAATAGCCAGGCAGATGGTAGCACTTCGGGCTGGAGGACGCAATTTTGCTTCACAGCAGCATCTGTTCGTATTACTATTGAGCCAGTTAATCTCACCCTGAGGCCAGCTATGCAGCAGATTTCCCGTTCGGTCCACGTCATCGACCACCCGGTGACCACTGATGCACTCGCACATCTCCGAAATGTTCAGACTGATACGACCCGGTTTCGCTATTACTCGGACCGACTCTGTACTGTGGTTATGGGCGAAGCGATCCGTGGGCTTGGCTTCACTGAGTCGGTGATAGCGACACCGCTCACCGAAACGACCGTACAGACGCTGTCTGACGAGATCGTCGTCATCCCGGTGCTGAGGGCTGGCCTCGCAATGCTGTCTGCGGCACTGCAGCTGCTGCCGGGGAGCAGTTTCGGTTTCGCGGGGCTTGCCCGGGACGAGAAGACGGCTATAGCCCGGGAATACTACTGGAAACTGCCGCATATCGGTCCGGACACGGTCGTCCTCATGGTCGATCCCATGCTGGCTACCGGCGGCTCGATCTGTCATGCCCTGTCCAAGATCGTACAGCTGAAGCCCCAGGCGATCCGTATCGCTTCAGTCCTGGCGGCGCCGGAGGGCCTTGAACGCGTTCTGCAGGAGTATCCCGAGATTGAGATCTATACGGCTGCCATCGATGACCACTTGAATGAACAGAAGTACATCGTGCCCGGGCTGGGAGACTACGGAGACCGCTATTTCGGGACGGTGTAGATAGCTTGTCAGAGTCGTTATTGAGTGTCATCCCTTGCCCTGAGAGGTTCGCTATGAGCGGCCGACCAGATCGGGGATCCAGAAAAGAATAATGCAAATGACAGCTTTTCTTTTTGTATTTCTGGATCCCCGCGTTCGCGAGGATGACGATGTACGTCCTTACACGAGCCCCTTCAGATATTGCTGCCGTTTACTTTCTTCGAAACGCTCGATCGCGTAGCGGAGCATGGTGCGGGGCATGGTTTGATATCGTGTCCTGAGGAACTTTTCCTCGGCGTCCTGATCCCGCTTGCCGACCTCGCGGAGCATCCAGCCGACCGCCTTGTGGAGCAGGTCGTGGGTGTCGTGCAGCAGAATATCGGCGATCGCAAAGGTGTCGTCGAACTGAGCGGCACGCAGGAGGGAGTAGGTGGCGGTGATGGCGATACGACGCTCCCAGAGCGTTCCTTCGCGGGCATACTGGTAGAGGACCGTTCGTTCGTCAGGATGCTGGAGGAGGTAGTCACCGACGATGCGGGGTGTCGTCACGTCCACGAGGTCCCAGTTGTTGATGCCGTTCCGGTTGCTCAAATAGAACTCATAGACGCACTTCTTTTTCTGTTCGTCACCTCTGGCATACTGCAGGGTGAGGATGATGAGTGCGACCATGCGATGCTCGTGCATGGCGCTTTGAAGCAGATTCGACAGGTCATTGAAGGGAAGCTCGCGATAGTCTTTTGCAACGGTGCGGAGCACCGGCATCTTGATCCCCAGGAACCGGTCTCCCTCGCCGTACTGACCGGGCCCGGTCTTGAAGAACCGGGAAAGGTTGGCTGCCTGGTCCGGGTCTGCGAGGGACGTGAGCGTTTGAGCGATGTCCATTTGAGCCATGGCTGTTCCTTTCAGAAGTGGAGGAAAGAGGCGACCAGGAGAGCGTTCAGCAGGGTGACGATACCGCCGATCACGACGAGCACAGCGGTGTCGGTCCGGCTGTTGACATAGACTCCCATGACTTTTTTGGACGACGTGAGGTAGATCTGGAGAGCGATGGTCAACGGCAATTGGAAGCTCAGGAACATCTGGGAGATGAGGAGCCCCTGGAACGTGTCGCGGATACAGAAGATGATGAGGAGTGCAACTCCAAATGAGATGCCGGCACCCAGGCGGGAGTGATCGTCCTGCATGTCATATGGTTCGCCGCTGATACCAGCACTGATCGTAGCTCCAGCCATGCCGGACGTGATGCTCGAGGCGATGCCGGAGAACAGGAGTGCAGCCCCAAAGATCACGACAGCGCTCCTGCCCAGCAGAGGCTCCAGAAGTGAGTGAGCGATGGAGAGCTCGCCAACATGGAGGCCGACCTGGAAAAACGTGGTCGCGGCCAGCAGAATGATGGCGCTGTTGATGGCCCAGCCGATGAGCATGGAGACGATGGTATCGATATATTCATAGCGGAGCTGGCGTTTGATCACCTCCGGCTTTTCGTGATTCCATTGCCGGCTCTGGATGATCTCGGAGTGGAGGAACAGATTGTGCGGCATCACGACCGCCCCGAGGACAGCGATGATGAAGGGCAGGGAGCCGGTAGGGATAGAGGGCACCGTCCAGCCGGTCAAGGCCTGCGGCCAGTCGATATGGACGAGGAAGATCTCATAGATGAACGAAAGTCCGATGAGCGAGACAAACCCGATTATGTATTTTTCGAGCCGCCGGTAGGAATTTGAAAAGAGCAGAAAGGAAACGACCGCTGTGGCAAAAGTGGCGCCGATCGGGATCGGTATGCCAAACAGCATCTGCAGGGCGATCGCGGCTCCGAGGATCTCGGCGAGCGAGGTGGAGATCGAGGCCAGGAGTGCCGTCACCAGGATGAAGAGCGAGACTTTCCGCCGCATGTACTTCGTGGCGGCTTCTGACAGGCAGAGCCCCGAGGCGATGCCCAGGTGAGCGGCATTGTGCTGCAGCACGATGAGCATGATGGTCGAGAGGGTCACCATCCAGAGCAGCTGGTAGCCGAAGTGTGAGCCGGCTCCTATGTTGGCAGCCCAGTTACCAGGGTCGATGAAGCCGACCGTGACCAGGAGGCCGGGTCCTATGTACTTCAGTATCTCCAGGCCGCCCAGGCGAGGGTGGTGGAGAGACCGTTGAAAATGGTGTTTCAGTGAGGCGGACCAGGATCTTGGGGACGGTACGGTCATCAGTCGTGATCTTCTGAGTAAAGTTTCAGGAAATGCGCTGGGCGATGAGGTAGCTGATCGAGGCGACCAGCGTAGAGAGCGTCATGCCCCAGATGAGGTCAATGACAGTTACCAGCACCGGCCAGTTCTTCAGCGTGGCCAGATTGGTCAGGTCGTAGGTGGCGTAGGTCATGAGGCCAAATATCGCCCCGAGCAAGGCTGCCCGGCCGAGAGAACCTTTGTCCACGGCCGGTAGGACGGCGAAGATGATGATACCGGCGATGAAGAGGAAGTAGAACAGGAGCGCGGCCGGCCAGTTGACCGTACCGGACATCAGATGTCCGATCTGTTTATTGTAAAAGGTTTTGGCGATCAGTACCAGCCACACCATATCGATGGCAAAGAATACTGGTATGGTGAGGAGATAGGTCTGAACTGCCTGAAGCGTTGTCATGTTGTGTTCCTCTTATTTTGCTTTTGATGCACGTTTCAGGTAGGCGTCTGCTTTGTTTTTGGTGGCGGGCCGGGTGTTGCCACTTTGGCGGGTGACAAAGGCAGCAACGTCTGCATCCGCATTCAGGTCCGGTATGTAGCTATGAAGCCCCAGGATTACTTTGCCCAGGACGATATTGAGGCATTCCGGAGTGTCGAAGGTATAATTTTCCACTTTCAATAGTTCAGCGGTGATCTTTTTTTTCAGGCTCGGCTTGGAGATGGCGATGTCGCTGAGAGCTGAGATCGTATTATTGGCAGTGACCATGCTGCCGCCGGACAGCTGTTTGTACAGGGTGGGCATGACTTTTTCGATGCGTCCTTCCGTGTCAAAGGCAGCCAGACGGCCGACGATCTGGATAGCTGACCATTTGAGCATCTGATTGTCTGATCTCATGAGACCGACAAAAAAATCGAGGTGCGGGTAGAGGGACCGCGGATTGGTTTGGGCGAGAGCAAGGAACTTTTTGGCTCCGGCGTATTTGGTACTGGCCAGAGGAGAAGAAAGTTCTCTGAGATCATAGGCGGGAGTAGTCATGCCAACCTCGAATAATCAGGTACAAATCATTTTCCGACGATAAAGCTCCGCATGGAGATCGAACCATGCTGAAAGCCCTGATGAAAATAGGTGACAGGCTCTGCCTTGTTCCTGAGAGCCGCGATATACAGGAGCGGCAGATAGTGATCGTTTGACGGGGCCATACGGCGGACGAGCGATTTGTCCAGGCCGCCATATTTCTTCAGCAGGTCATCATCCTGGGAATCGAGGCAGGACTTGACGGCCAGGTCACAGGTGCGGGCCCAGTCGTAGGTCTGTGGATACTGGTCCATGGAAATATCGCCGAGATTGTGGACGATATTGCCGCTCCCGATGATGAGTACTCCTTCGGTCCGGAGCGGAGCGAGCAGACGGCCGAGTGCGAAGTGCTCTGATTCCGTCGCTTCGGAATTCAAGCTGATCTGTACCACCGGGACGTCAGCCTCCGGGAACATGTGGTGGAGGATAGACCAGGCACCGTGATCCAGGCCCCAGGTCGAGTCCAGACTGATCTGTCCGGCTGTGCTGAGCTTGCTGATACGCAGAGCCAATGCTGATGAACCTGGAGGGGTGTATCTGAGTCGGGATAGTGAGCTGGGGAATCCAGCAAAGTCATAGATCTGTTTTGGCTCTGCCCCGTCGGTGAGGTGGGTTCCCTGGGTCAGCCAGTGGGCGGAAATGACCACGATCTGCTTCGGGGTCGGCAGGGTGCGACCGACTTTTTTCAGGCTTTCGGTAAATTCATTCTGCTGTATGGCGTTCATCGGAGAGCCGTGGCCCACGAATACTGCCGGCATCAAAACTGGCATCTTACTCCTTCTTTCATCGCTCGTAAATCGTTCCCCATCTAGCAGTATAGTGCCAAGTCAGGATATGGGCAAATCAGCGAGGTGTTTTGCCGGTGTTGATGAACGTCCGGATACGCTTGTTTGCCCACGAATAGTGACTGCTGCTGACCGCTGCGATCCAGCGGCTGAGCGGCCAGGGGCTCATCCAGGGGTAGAGTTTTTTCACAAAAAGGCGGTCTTCTGGCACCTCTTGAGCAAAGGCGACCAACTGTTCATGCATGGTCTCAAAAGCTGAACGGACTTCGGTAAGCGGCACCTCTTTCCATCTCCGATAGATGCGGTCGTTCAGCTCCGGGATCTGGTTCCACTTCAGGTCTGCCGCCGGCAGCTGGAACGTCTCACCCTTCATCCCTCTTTCGTACCAGTCGAAGAACATGGTCGCCCACGCTGCGAGATGGGCGAGTACGTCCTTGGTCGACCAGGCATGGCAGACGCCCGTCTGGCACATCTCGCCATCAGAGAGCTCGC
Source organism: uncultured Candidatus Saccharibacteria bacterium (assembly GCA_964406175.1). GTDB lineage: Bacteria > Patescibacteriota > CG2-30-54-11 > CG2-30-54-11 > CG2-30-54-11 > CG2-30-54-11. The sequence continues at coordinate 742 of CAYOQW010000058.1, read as the reverse complement.
TTAGGGTTTTGTTGAGCTTGTCATATTCTTTTGTCATTGCAGTTAAGAGTTCTGACTTACTGGTGGCGATGGGCATGGGGGAGCCTGAATTACTAATGTCTCATGTCTCATGTCTACCCTATATCCAGGCTTCCTGGGCGGTCTGCGTCCCCCCGGCATCACCGGTATTGACCGTACCGGCTGGCTCCACCAGGAGGATCTGGCATTCTTCCGCGGCAAAGGGCTTATGTTCTACTCCCTTGGGCACGACGTAGAGTTCGCCTGCCTTCTGGGTGACCGCACCGTCACGAAAGTCGATGCGAAGCGAGCCGTTGATCACCAGAAATACTTCGTCCGTATCCTTGTGGTCGTGCCAGGTGAAATCTCCCTGGACCTTGACCACTTTGAAATGGTAGTCGTTCATCTGAGCGATGATTTTGAGCGACCAGTGTTCGGAGAATTTTGACAGTTTGTCCTGCAGGTTGATCGGGTTGTACGGCATGTGGAGTTCCATAATTATTTGTAGGACCTCACCCCCGCTTGAAGCGAGGCTCGCCTTTGAAGGCGGCTGCCCTCTCTTATGAGGAGAGGGGAATTATTAGAATGAAGATGCAAAGTGTATAGCAGTTTCATCGATGATGTTTCCATCGATATCGATAGTCTTTATCTGGTATTCAGCAGCATCGATGGTCAGCTCCACGAAGTGGTATGCCTTGACGGCGCTCAGAGTGCCTTCCACGTCTTCAGTGATGCTGTAGAGCGG
>CAYOQW010000057.1:0-7534 GCA_964406175.1 uncultured Candidatus Saccharibacteria bacterium | reverse complement strand
CGAGGTATTCTCCTTTCACCTCAAAGGGTTGCAATCGTAACTGGAATACGGGTAATGTTTTGCTCATTTATTTATTATAAAGCATCGTCTGTGCTTTGGGAAGGCGTGCTAAAGCCATTTCGGCTTCCGTCTGCAGGCTTTTTTGTGGTATACTTAGGTGAGAAAAATTCACAGGAAACAAAAAATGATCGAGGACTACCTCATCACCGCAGCGATCGGGGCGGGCGTGATACTGGCTATCATGGCCGTAGTCGTGGTGGTACTCTGGGTGATCCAGCGGGAGCGCTCCAAGCGGCAGAAGGCGACTGAGGTCCTCCTGGCGATCGAGGTGCCAAAGGAAAATGAAAAAACCCCTCTGGCGGCGGAGCAGTTCTTTGCCAGCCTGCATGGGCTCTATCGCAATGTATTTCAGCGCCTGCTCTATGGGGGAGTGTCGGTCAGTTTTGAGATCGCGGCCCGGAAGGGGCGCATACGCTTTTTTGTCCGTGTACCGCTCCGGCTGAAGGACTTTGTTTCCAAACAGCTCTATGCTCAGTATCCGGATGCCAAGATCTATCAGGTGGACGACTACGTCAATTTTTATGATATTGCGACTCTGGAACGTGAAGTGGTCGTCTCCAATATCGTCACCAATCGTCCGTCGGTGTATCCGATACGGACCTTTGTCAATTTCGAGGTCGACCCGCTGTCCGCGATCACCAGCGCCTTGAGCGGGCTGAACGAGGCTGAGGATGTCTGGTTCCAGATGGTCGTTTCGCCGGTAAACAGTAACTGGCAGGCCATGGCCCGAGGCTATATTCATTCGGTCCGGCAGGGGAAGACAGGACTTCTGAGGTCCGTGACCTGGGGGGTGCTCCGCGAGGTCGCCGAGATTCTGTTCGTGTATATCCCGCGGTCTCTCATCGGCAGGGGCGGAGAGATATCTGCCCCGAAAACGATCGAGATCCCTGACCACGTCAGCGAGGCTCTGAAGCTTATCGAGGCCAAAGCGTCCAAGCTGGGCTACAGTGCCAAGATCCGTCTCGTCTGCATCAGCCCGCAGAAAGACCGTTCGCTTCAGCTGCGCGGTGAGTTCATGTCGACCCTCCAGCAGTTCACCTTGTCCAATCTCAATGGTTTCAAACTGGGGCGCAGGGTCCTGAACGTCGGCTGGTTCAAGGAAGCCTATGCGCTTCGCAATGGCAAACGGAATGCAACGATCCTCAATGTGGAGGAATTGGCCTCGATCTTTCATCTCCCGTCCGTGAGCGTCTCTACCCCCAATATCGTCTGGTCGCGGGCCCGCAAAGGCGAACCGCCTCCCAATCTGCCCATCACGACCGATGACGAGGCTTTCAATAAGTCGCTCACTATCTTTGCCAAAACTGACTTCCGGCATGAAGAGCGCAAATTCGGGATGAAGCAGCTCGACCGCCTCCGCCACCTGTACGTCATTGGAAAGACCGGCATGGGCAAATCGACCATGCTGTCGAACATGGCTATCGACGATATCCGCTCCGACCGAGGGGTAGCGGTCCTGGACCCCCATGGGGATCTGGTGGACACGGTGCTTCGCTATGTGCCGAAAAAGCGCATCAACGACGTTATCCTTTTCAACCCTTCGGACAAGGGATTTCCGATCGCTCTCAATATGCTGGAGTCCGTCGACCCGGCCCACAAAAGCCTCGTGGCATCAGGTCTGATCGCGGTATTTCATAAGCTCTATGAAACGACCTGGGGCCCCAGGCTGGAGCACATCCTCCGCAATACCATCCTTGCCTTGCTTGACTCGCCTGACAGCACGCTTCTGGGCATTCCTCGCATGTTCTCAGACCTGAAGTATCGTGCCCAGGTCGTGAGCCGGATCACCAATCCGACCGTCGCCATGTTCTGGACCCAGGAATTCACGGCCATCGAAAAAAGCCGGGCCGCTGCAGAGGCGCTCGGTGCTGTACAGAACAAAGTCGGTCAGTTCCTCTCCACACCGATCGTGCGCAACATCGTAGGCCAGCCCAAAAGCACGATCGATTTCCGCGATATCATGGACAACAACAAGATCATTCTGGTGAACCTCTCGAAAGGTCTGATCGGTGAGGACGTCAGCGCGCTGCTGGGTTCCATGCTCATCACCAAGATCCAGCTTTCTGCCATGTCGAGGTCAGATACGCCTGAGGAACAACGGGTGCCGTTCCAGATGTACGTTGACGAATTCCAGAACTTCGCCACTACCAGCTTTGCAGGCATCCTCTCTGAAGCCCGTAAGTACAAGCTGGGCCTCACTATGGCCAATCAGTATATCGCCCAGATGCCGGAGGAGGTCCGCGATGCGGTGTTCGGCAACGTCGGTACACTGATCTCCTTTGCAGTCGGTGGGACCGATGCCAAATACATCACCAATGAATTCGCGCCGACGTTCACCGAAGAGGATATGGTCCATCTCGACAAGTTCAATGTGTATCTGCGCATGACGATAGACGGCATGAACAGTGAACCGTTCAGCGCGACCACCCTGCCGCTGCCCAAGAACGCCAGCGATAATACCGAAAAGATCCTGCGCCTGTCGCGGGAGCGCTATTCCAAGCCTATGGAAAAAGTAGAGCAGAACATCTTTCAGTGGTCTGGTTTCAAACCGCTCGAAGAAGGCAAAGCAGAGAAAGTGGTCGAAGGGGTGAAACCTGCGATGGAGGTCCAACCTGCGGTCGCACCCAAACCACCGGTACCTGCAGTGGCAAAACAGTCCGTTCATCCTGCCAGCCCCAAGGCAGTGTCAGAAATTCGGGAAGCAGCTCCATCTCCTGGACCAGTGAAACAATCGGTTCCGTCGAGTGTCCAGAGAAGTGATCGGCCAGTGCCCCAGCCTCCAAAGGTTGTTTCTCCCAGCCCGGCAGTTCCGCTTCAACCTGCGAGGGCAGCTGAAAAACAGACTGTGCAGCCACGTCCCCCGAACACACAAGCCCAGACTCCAGCTCGAACGGACCAGAAACAGGCAGGATCGTCCGGGACGCAGGTGCCGAGACCGGACGCTTCAGCTCCAAAACAGCAAACACCTCAGAGGGTTGTTCAGCAGCCGGTGCCGCTCGTGCGGCGCCCAGAACAGCCAGGAACTGCGCCAGCGAAGTTGCAGGTCCAACCGCAGCCACCGAAACCGTACATTCCACCGTCATATCAGGCCCCGAAACAACGGATAGACCAGAGGCCGAACTCTGCAGGTCAGAGCAAACGGCCTGTGCCTCCGCTGCCCGTGCAGTCTGTTGTTGCGCGCCCGGCAGCTGGACCTGCAGTGCAACCGGTCCCGCAGGGACCACCACAAGCAGTACAGCAGATACCTGCGCCTGTGGTACAAAAGGCACCAGCAGCTCAGCAATCGGGAACAGGACCGATCGTATTGGTCCCTGAACAAGCGGTGCATCCGGTAGCGCAGACACCCGCACCGCCTGCTGCTCCTGCAGCGCCTTCTGTTGTCACCATTCCCCCTGAGCCGGTGAAGTACTAGTCTTTTGTGATCACATTTGTCTTCCAGACAGCCACTTGATCGTGGCTGTCTTTTTGATACCGGGGTGGGTTCGTGGTACTCTAGGCAGGCCTAATTCTGCAGGAAATACCATGAAGAAAACGACACTTGAACTGGTAGCACTTGATCTGGAGACCACAGGACTTGATGCCCGGAAAGATGAGATCATTGAAGTCGGTATGGTCAGATTTCGCGTCAGTCTGTATAGTGCGGACGTCGAAATCCTCGGGAAGCAGCAGATCATGGTCAAGCCCCGTCAGGACGTCAGTTTCATCATTCAGAAGATCACGGGAATTTCAAATGCGATGCTGGAGGATGCACCCCGCTGGGAAGAGGTCAGAGCGCAGGTGGAGGCCTTCATCGGCACATCGCCACTGGTTGGCCACAACGTGGATTTTGATATCGATTTTCTCTCGTCCCATGATATCGCAGCCGGGCAGTTCCGTCATTTTGACACGTACATCCTCGCCAGCATGCTGCTGCGGGACGCACCTGCCTACAATCTGGGCCGGCTCTGTGAATTCACCGGCATCGGGTATACGGACCAGCACCGGGCACTGCCGGACGCCGAAGCGACCATGCGGCTTTTCGGTATCCTGCTCGGGAAGATCGGCGACCTTTCCAAAGACTCTTTGGCTGCTGTCCAGGGACTGGTGCGCGACCGCGACTGGTCGTACAGCGAACTTTTCGTCCCGACCGCATCCAAGAGCGCCAGCAAAAAAGTAAAGCCACTGAAGATCAGCAGTCTGCTCTCTGACCGGATGGATCCAGAGGGATTTGATGCTGCTGCCCTGGTGCCGGACGAGAGTGAAAAAGTGCCTGAATTCCGTTCTGATATCGAAGCGATCTTTGCCGCTGGAGGTCCTTTTGCCCGCAGGGTGAAGGGTTACGAACAGCGTCCGGGTCAGGTCGATATGGCGCTGGCCATATCGCAGGCCTTTGCCCGGGAAGATGTGTTCGCGGTCGAGGCCGGCACCGGTGTCGGCAAATCTTTTGGCTACCTCGTACCGTCCGCACTGCTGAGTGTGGCGAGGCAGGTACCCATCATCGTAGCTACCTATACGCTGCATCTGCAGGATCAGCTGTTCGACAAGGACCTGCCTCTCCTCAGTGAGGTGCTTGCTGACCGGATGGACCTGCGCTTTGCGCTGCTAAAAGGCCGCGACCACTATCTTTGCCTCAGCCGTCTCCAGCATTTCGTCGAGCGCCCTCATCTCACGGAGGAGGACATCACGTTCGCAGTGAAACTCCTGTTGTGGCTCCCGGTCGCGGTCCATGGCGAAAAGCAGGAGCTGGCGCTCATCCGGAACGAGTACCGCCTGTGGTTCCAGGTGTGTTCTGTGCCGAAGCTCTGCGGAGGAGCGCACTGCAAGCTCGATGGACAGTATGATTTCTATGCCCGAGCCTGGCAAAAAGCCAGACGCTCTCATATCGTGGTCACCAATCAGGCATTCCTCGTCCGCAGCCGCGAGCTCATCAGTGATGATTTCCCCTACGTGGTGATCGATGAAGCACACCACCTGGAGGAGACGATCACAGACCAGAGCACACTTCAGATGGATGAGATCGAATTCAAGGATTTTTTGAATCATATCGGGCGCAAGGAAAAAGGGGACTGGCAGGGACTGCTCGGATCGCTGCGGACTCTTGGAGACACTGTCGCACCGGTAGAGCAGCTCGATGAGATCTTCAGTGCGATCCATCAGGGCCTTCGAGCCAGTAAATTTCTGTTCGCCAGCCTCAAACAGCTGCTTCTGCTCGACAGCGGCACCGCTGATCTGCCGGGTCTAGCACCTGACCCCGAGAAACAGGGCGACACCGAGGTAGGGCAGTACGCCCGCAGTCTCCATCTCACGCCCGGGGTGAGGGAACAGGGGGCCTGGTATGAGGCAGAGCGTCAGTCTGAAGTCCTGAAGACCAGTCTGGAAAAGATCACAAGCGCTTTCGAAAAGATACTGCGGGTTGCAAAAAAGGCAGCCAAGGACGAGCACTTTACTGACCGGCAGACGTATATGCTGGGGGATGTTGAAAATACCCTGGTGCAGACGGTCATGTACCGCACGATCCTGGAGCAGTCAGTATTCCACCCCGATGACGAGACCAGTGTCTGCTATCTCAGCCTGAACCCAAGGTTCACCTCGGTTGAACTGAAAGTGTCGCCGCTGTTGGTAGGGCCGGTCCTGTCGGAGATCTTGACCCAGAAGAAATCCGTGGTCATGACCTCAGCGACGCTCACGTCTGGATGGAATTTCGACTTCTTCCTGGGCCGACTGGGTATCAGTGACCTCGCGGACAGCACCATGGTCGAGTCTCCGTTCCACTATCCGGAGCAGATGGAGCTGTATGTTCCGCTTCGTGCACCGCTGCAGAAGGACCGGGGCTACCATACCTGGCTCATCTCGGAGATCGTTTCTCTGGTCCAGGCGTTCAACGGGCACACCCTTGTCCTGTTCACCTCTTACAGCCAGCTGAAGGCAGTACACCGTGATCTGTTCCAGCTGCTCGAAGAGGGCGGGATCCATGTCCTCTCGCAGGGCGTCATTGGCAGCCGCGGCAAGGTCATCCATGCTTTCAAGCAGGATCCGAAAAGTGTGATCCTGGGCACGAACAGTTTCTGGGAAGGGGTAGATTTTCCCGGCGACGAGCTCAGGTGTGTGATCATAGTCAAATTGCCCTTCGATGTGCCGTCTGATCCGATATTCGCAGCACGGTCAGCCACCTATGAAGACCAGTTCATGGAATACGCACTGCCACGGGCCATTCTCCGGTTCCGTCAGGGCTTCGGAAGGCTGATCAGGACGAGCACCGATACCGGCGTCGTCGCGTTGTTGGACGGCAGGATCACCGGCAAGGGCTACGGCCGGGAATTTCTCGACAGCCTGCCAGCCGGTATCAATACAATATCCACCCTCAGTGGATCGAAGCATGTCAGATAACAGGCGATCGTTCTAAGGACAGCGGACATTGATGACCTGTCCCGGGTAGATCCGGTTGATATTGGTGATATGGTTCGCTACTGCTATCGCTCTGGCTGTGGTCCCGAAATCACTGGCGATCTGATACAGCGTATCGCCCCGTTTGATCGTATAGAACTGGCCTTCGCAGACGCAAGGAGCGGGATCGATCGCGTTTGGCTCAGTTGGTGTCGTTGGAGGATCGCTTATGAGTGGCTGCGGCACTGGATCGTGTGCGCCGATGCAGACATCGGACGTGATGGTGATGCCCAGTGTATAGGCTTCCAGTGAGGCTTGATCTACCAGGATAACATCGCGCCAGGTCAGATTGTTGGCCAGATAGACCGCTGCGCAGGCGAACGGTTGACGTTCGTGGTCAGCGGTGATGAGGTAGACCGTAGGATCGTCCCGGGTCTTCACCGGAGTACCGGCAGTCAGCGGAAGCAGCATAGGCGTGCCGACTTCATACAGCGAGAGCGCTGCATCAGAGAGTATCCGGATATCCGCCCAGTGGTAGCCCAGACCCAGGAAGACTTCAGCTGCCCCAAAGGGGCGCAGAATGCTGTTCTCCAGTAGGTATACGAGCGGAGCGCTGCCCTTGACCAGCAGGGCAGAACCGTCGGTGAGCGTGGTACTGGATACGATATTGCTGAGAGCAGAAATACTGCTTCCAGCATCGACTGCCTTGATCCCGAAATAGTACGTAGCCAGCTGACCGAGACCAGTGACGGTGATCGTTTCACCGGTTGTTCCAGCTGCTGCCGGGATGATAGAGTTCGTGACGACGGTGGCAGTTGGCCAGTTCGTCTCGGTGAGCGGGACCAGCGCATATCTGATCTGATAGCTGGCTACGCTTCCGGTAGAGCCATTGCCGCCGTTCGCGGTCCAGGTGAGCGTGACGCTGGACGCTGTCGGATCTGAGGCGACCAGGGTCGAGATGCGGCCCGGTGCTACTGTATCGATATTCCAGCTGTAGGTCGTGGCCTGGGCGATGGACTGCCAGTTACCGATGGCATATCGTCCGATGACCGAGATGGAGTGGACTCCCTCGGCGAGGCTCGAAAGACTGATATGAAGCTGCACGGGGATC
>CAYOQW010000056.1:5720-7603 GCA_964406175.1 uncultured Candidatus Saccharibacteria bacterium | reverse complement strand
AGAGGGGAGCGATGCCGACGCCGCCGCCGACGCAGAGGACCGTGCCGGGATACTTCTTCACGTCGATCGGCAGTCCCAGGGGGCCGACTATGTCGAGGATGCTGTCCCCGCTGTTCATCAGGCTCAACTGCTTGGTCGTACGTCCAACTTTCTGGACGATGAGCAGGATCTTGCCGGCCGTGCTGTCCCAGTCAGCCAGGGTCAGCGGGACCCGTTCGCCGCCATCGTCGATCCGGATGATCACGAACTGGCCCGCCTGGGCTTTCTTCGCAATGTCTGGAGCCTCGATGGTGAGGGCAAAGTTGATGTCTGAGATCGGCTTGCGTTCCAGTATCTTGAAATTCTTTCCCCTGGTCGTCATGGCGTGGTCCTCCTAAGAATGGCAGTATCCCTATCAAGCGGAAGTATACCAAACAAGTGTCAGACCGGCCATGGATGTTTCGGTCTCCGATTGTCCGGCAGAGGAAAAAAGATTATAGTGGCCTAGAATGATTTTTAGGTACTATCCATGAGCACGATCAGACATGACGTCATAGTCATCGGCGGCGGGATCGCCGGCCTGCGGGCGGCCATAGCGGCCAGCGACGCAGGTGCGGACGTGGGGCTGGTTTCGAAGGTCCACCCGATCCGTTCGGCTTCGGTCGGGGCTCAGGGCGGCATAGCCGCAGCCATGAACAATGCCGGGGACAGTGACGACTGGAAAGCTCATTTTGATGACACCCTGCATTCCGGCGCTGGTTTGTGCGACGAAGTGGCGGTCGAGATACTCTGCCGCGAGGGCCCGGATGCGGTCAGAGAGCTTGATGCAGCTGGCGTACTGTTCGACCGGTTCCCGGACGGCAAGATCGCTCAAAGACCCTACGGGGGGCACGGCAAGTCGCGGTCCTGCTATAGCGGGGACAAGACCGGCCACAGCATCGTACATGCCCTCTACTGGCAGTGTGTGAAGCGTGGAGTGCATATCTACCCGGAATGGTACGTCTGGGAATTGACCCATGATGACGGGATCATCGACGGCTGCGTGGCCATGGAGATCAGGGACGGCAGTGTGCATCTGGTCCAGGCCAAAGCGGTCGTTCTGGCGACCGGAGGTCTTGGCCAGCTGTTCGCGGTCACGTCCAATCCTTTTGCTTCGACCGGAGACGGCATGGGCCTCGCGCTGAGTGCCGGGGCACATCTGCGGGACCTGGAATTTGTGCAGTTCCACCCCACCGGCCTGTATCCACGGGGCATCCTGATATCAGAGGCCTGCCGTGGAGAGGGCGGTTATCTCATCAATGCGGACGGTAAACGGTTCATGTTCGATTATGACCAGCGGGGGGAGCTCGCGACCAGAGATATCGTCTCCCGCGGTATTCAGACTGAGATAGACGCAGGAAGAGGCCTGGAGGGCAAGGCCTGTGTCGGGCTCGATGTCCGGCATCTGGGACGTGAAGAAATCACAAAGAAGATACCGCAGGCAGAACAGATCGCCCGGGAATTCGCCGGTATCGATCTGGCGACGGCAGTATTGCCGGTCGCACCGACCGCACACTATGCCATGGGTGGGATCGCGATCACCTTGAAGTGCGAAGTACTGAAGGAGGGCTCTGTCGACCTGGTCATCCCGGGACTTTTTGCCGCTGGAGAATGCAGTTGTCTTTCCGTGCATGGCGCCAATCGGCTGGGGTGTAATTCGCTTTTGGACGGGGCAGTCTACGGCAAACGGGCAGGCGTGAATGCGGCGGCGTTTGCCAGAGAAGTGGTGCAGATCAATGTGTCCGAGGTGAGGACCAGCATCGTGAGCGAAGAAATGCACCGGTGGTCGGCAGGATCAAAGCTGGACTTGAGCTCGGGGCAGCTGCGCAGACGGCTGCAGGAGGGGATGACGGCCGGGGCCGGGG
>CAYOQW010000056.1:0-5710 GCA_964406175.1 uncultured Candidatus Saccharibacteria bacterium | reverse complement strand
GCATGGCCATGAACAGCATGAAATACCTGCCTCACAGAGGACGGGCTCATCAGGTGATCGAGCGCAAAGAGCTGGCACATTCACTGGCTATCGCCCATCTGATGGTGGCAGCAGCCCGGAAACGGACCAAGAGCGTCGGTGCTCACTGGAGGGTGGATTCATGATGGAACTACAGGTGACAGTAGAAAAATGACAGAAACCATGACCACGATCGTCATACGCCGCCAAAAGCCAGGAGATGCCCGCAGCTTCTTCATGGAGCATGAGGTCGAGTCAGGCGGAAAGACCGTGCTCGATGCGCTGCGGGAACTTCGCGACACCGTCGATCCGGCGCTCGCCTTCCGCGCCCAGTGTAAAAGCGGCATCTGCGGCAGCTGTGCTGTGCGGGTCAATGGTCAGGCACGCCTCGCCTGCAACACGTTCCTTTCTGACGTAGCAGCCGACGGCAAGGTGATTTTGGAGCCGCTCCTGAATTTCGCGGTCGAGGAAGACCTCGTCGTTGAGGATGAGCCGTTCTGGAAAGCAGTGGAAGCCATGAAACCCTGGCTCTGGAATGATAAAGGCTACGATCATCACGAGCAGGTCCTCGAGCAGGTCCAGAACGGGACGGACTGCATCATGTGCAGCGCCTGTTATTCCGAGTGCGAGGTCCAGGCGGTCAAGAAGTCCGGCTATACCGGTCCGGCCGGGTTTGTGCAGGGTCTCCGCTTCCTGGGCGACAAGCGCGACCATGGCGGCAAGGCCAGGCTCAAGCTGCTGGAACAGCAGGGACTGTGGTCCTGCGCGCATATGTACAACTGCATCGATGCCTGTCCCAAGCACATCGATATTGGGGGTGTGATTGCAGGACTTCGTGGGCAGGCCCTGTCCTCGGGGCTAGGACACAACGCCGGTGGCCGGCATGTGACCTGGTTTACTCGCGGAGTGCGTAGCACAGGCAAGATCAATGAATTTTGGACGTTGGTAGGGACCAGGGGCTGGCGGATCATATTTGACCTGCCCACGGGCATTCGCATGGCACTGAAAGGTAAGATCCCCTGGCCCTGGGGAAGCAAAGCAAAGAACAGCGGTGTGGTGAAGAAGTTGTTCAGATCAAAGAAGCAACGAAGCAGGTGATCAAAGAAGCAAAACCAGACATGATGTGAAAGAAAAGAATGCAACGTCACTTGAAACAATATGCGTATTTTCCGGGGTGCAACACCGAAGGCATCTCTGCCGAGCTCGATCTGTCCATGAGGACAATAGCGCCCCTGCTGGGGATAGAGCTCATCGATATTCCTGAGTTTGTCTGCTGTGGGGCAGGCATGGTCAGAGAACAGGATGCCTATGCAGAGCTTTCTCTTTGTTCGCGCAATTTTGCCCTGGCTGAGGCGTTGGAATTGCCCATTCTGACAGTTTGCTCGACGTGCCAGGGAACCATGAACCATGCTCTGCATGTATTGAAACACGATACGGTCGCAACTCAGGCAGTGCAAGCGAGGATGCAAGAGACTCCGTATCGATTGCGGGACGTTTCAAGCGTTCGGGTAGTCCACATCCTGGATCTGCTGTGGGAGTCTCGTGACTTGCTCCGTGAGCGCGCCATGTCACCAAATGCTTTGACCGGTATAGGCATAGCGTCTTTCTATGGGTGCAGGCTGCTACGGCCAGCGGGTGAGCTGCCAAAAGAACGGCCGGTGTACAGCCGCAAGATGGAAGACGTCATCGAAGCGCTGGGGCTCACGGCGGTCGAGTATCCAGGCAGGACAAGGTGCTGCGGATTTGATATCGCGTTCGTCGATAAACCGGCCGCCAAGGCGCTGCTCCGCAAGAGGTTCGAGGAGGCAGAGAGTTCCAAAGCTGACCTCGTCGTCACGGCCTGTCCCCTCTGCCACAATATTCTGGACGGGATGCAGAGTCAGGTGCGCGAATTTGAAACAAAAACATTTCCGGTCCTCCACCTGCCGCAGCTGGTTGGTCTTGCTATCGGCGTGGATGAACGTATGTTGGGGCTTACCAGACATGTCACGGGATGGAAGAGATGACACACCTCTCCGAGCAAAGCGTCGGGCTGCAGAAACATCGGATGCGCGCGAGCGTAAAGCATGTGCGTGGTCAGCTCAGTTCCGAGCATTGGACGAAATGGAGCCAGCAGATCTGCGGTCAGATCAAGACACTGGAAACTTTTAAGCAGGCCAGGACGGTTATGCTGTACCGGGCGGTGCGCAACGAAGCGGATCTGGATGCACTGTTCGCCGAATACTGGCGCCTGGGCAAAAGGACCGCCGTACCCAGGGTAGAGGGCGAAATGCTGGTCGCCCATTATGTCTGTGACCTTCGTACTGACTTCCAGACCGGCTACGCAGGGATCCTGGAACCACTGTCAACCTGTCCGATCGCTTCACCGCAGGACATCGACCTCGTGGTCGTGCCGGGCTGCGCCTTCGACGTGACCGGCAACCGTCTCGGCTGGGGCAAGGGTTTCTATGACCGCTTTTTTGAGAACACAGAACTGCAGGCGGTGAAGCTGGCTGCAGCTTTCAACTTCCAGGTAGTCCACGTTGTGCCGGCCAATGCTGACGATGTCCGGATGGACCACCTGGTGACCGAGACGAGAGTTCTGTCTTTCACAGACCGTGGTTGACACAATTTTGTGCATTTCATATAATCTGCTTTGTCGTTTAAGTCAGAATTGCAAGGTGAAGTCATGAAACGGACCTATCAACCCAAAACACGCAGCCACAATAGAGTACATGGTTTCCGTCAGCGGATGTCAACTCTCGCAGGTCGCAACGTCATCAAACGCCGCAGGGACCGCGGACGCAAGCGCTTGACCGTGGCAGACGCCAAATAGTGAGCAGGTGACGGTATGCTCATAAGGCAGAACCGACTATCCGCCGAGACGGATTTCAAGAGAGTATATCGTACCAGGCAGACAGTGCGGGCTCAGGGGGCGGTCATTTTTTTTATCCGGAATTCGCTGTCCGTCAGCAGATTCGGTTTCGTGGTAGGGAAGAAGTTCGGCAAGGCGGTCGAGAGGAACCGGATCAAACGTCTTTTTCGGGAAGCCGTTCAGTACAATCTCCCGCAGATCCTCAGCGGCTACGATGTCGTCATCCAGATCAAGTCGGCTCTGCCGGACACGACCCTGTGGCCGATCGAGAACAGCATCCTCAGAGCATTTGCCCACGCACGAGTATTGAAAGTGCCCTATGACCTTTCGGGAAAAGCTCGTTCCCATATCTCTCCTCCCGCGCCGCGCAGGCCTGGCGCTCATCAGACTGTATCAGAGCATTCCGCTGCGCCCAGGACAGTGTAAATACACGCCGACCTGTTCACACTATACGTATGAAGCCATAGAACGGTTCGGGCTCATCAGAGGCAGCTGGATGGGGATGAAGAGGATCGTCAGGTGCAATCCGTTCTCAGCCGGGGGATTTGACCCGGTACCGGGATCCCAGAGAGAAGTGGAATTGGAGCAGGAGCTCATCAGCCAGTCTAAATAGCATTATCCCTTATCCGGGGCAAGACATGGAATTTATCGGCACTATCTGGAATACCGTTCTCTACGTACCGCTTCTGAACCTTATGGTCGGGATCTACCAGTTCCTGCCGGTCCAGAATCTCTTGTTCGCCATCATCATTATCACGTTCCTCAGTCGCATCCCGCTCGCACCGCTCATGAAGAAGTCGCTTGACTATCAGAAAGCGATGCAGAAGATGCAGCCCGAGATGGAAAAGCTGAAGCAGAAGTACGGCAAGGACAAGGAAAAGCTCTATGCGGAGACCATGAAGCTCTATGCAGAGCACAAGGCAAATCCCACCGCTGGCTGCCTGCCTCTGCTGCTCCAGCTCCCTTTCACCATTGCGCTCTATCAGGTATTGCAGCAGGGACTTCGTCCTGACCGCATCGACAAGGTCAACAGCGTCCTCTATTCATTCATCCCTGCGGTCGATCAGTTCGTCACCAAATTCCTCTGGCTGGACCTCACCAAGCCGGACAAGACCTTCATTCTGCCAGTTCTGGTAGCAGCGACGCAGTATCTGCAGTCCAAAGCCACGATGGGCAAAATGACCGGTCCGGCCCGCGATGCCGCCAAGACCACCATGATCTACATGCCGCTCATGTTCCTGTTCATCTCACTGAATTTGCCCTCCGGGCTGAGTTTTTATATACTGCTGACGAGCCTGCTCGGAATTGTTCAGCAGATGGGCGGGTACAAAGCCGTTTATCAGACCATACTCCGGCGTACACCGGTCGAGGTCACCGCAGTCGAAGTTACGAAGAAGAAGTAGAAAGGAACCATACCGATGACCATCTCGATCACCATCGTCAATACCTGCAAAGAGATCGTTGAGGAGCTGCTCTCCAAAATGGACATCGCGGCCGAGATCACGCTTCGGGCCAACGAGGAATTCCTCTATGTCGATATTGCGACCGAGCATTCAGGCCTGCTGATCGGTCATCATGGCGATACGCTCATGTCGCTTCAGACCGTCATCGGCCTCATGCTTTCCCGCCGCATCGGCGAACGCATCCATGTGGTCGTCGATATCGAGCACTATCGTGAGCGCCGGGAGGAAGCTCTCACCAATATGGCCAAACGAGCAGCTGAAGAGGTCATGCTCAGCCAGAAGCCTATTACTCTCGAACCCATGCAGCCGTTCGAACGCCGGATCGTCCATTTGGTTCTCCAGGGCTATCCGCAAGTCATGACCGAGAGCGAAGGCGAAGAACCGGACCGCCGCGTCGTGATCAAGCCGGCTGTATAGTCCCGCGGTTGAAACCGTGGGCCAGCAACATAAGGATTAAAACCCGCCGATCGGCGGGTTTTTTGATGTCCATTCTTGACACTGGCCTCAGTCATGCTAGTATATATGCATGAATACGAATACGCGTCAGGCCTACAGCTCCTACTTTTATTTTACCCTCATGGTACCAATGAGCTAGGCAATGCCGTAGTCAGTTCCGTCCAATCGCCTCCTAGCTCACCGCCAGGGGGTTTTTTTATTTTCATGAAGGGAGAGAGGGACCATGATCATCATCATGACCAGAGAGGCCACACAGGCGCAGATCGACGAGGTCATCTCAGAAGTGCGGAGCGCAGGGCTGAAGGATGTACGCATGAATGGAGCCGGCAAAGTGGTCGTCGCGGCGATCGGCCGGGAGATCGACCTGGACCAGGAACGGGTAAAAGGGATCGAGGGCGTCGAGAGCATCATGGAGATCCAGGAACCCTACCAGCTCGTGAGCCGTGAACACCGGCCCGAAGGCAGTACCATCAAGGTCGGGAAGGTGGAGATCGGCGGCAAGGCGCTGACCATCATGGCCGGTCCTTGTTCGGTAGAGTCAGAAGACCAGTACCGCCGTATCGCGACCGAGGTGAAGGCAGCCGGCGCGCAGATATTGCGCGGCGGTTCATTCAAATGGCGCACCTCGCCTCATGCGTTCCAGGGGCTGGGTCTCGAGGGACTTCGTATCACCAAGATGGTGAAAGAAGAGCTCGGCATGATCTCGGCGACCGAAGTCCTGGACCCCCGGCAAGTCGAGGCGGTTTGCCAGTACTCCGACATCCTCCAGGTCGGCACGGTGAGCATGCAGAACTATCCGCTGCTCCGAGAGGTCGGCAAGTCCAAAATGCCGGTGATCCTCAAACGTGGCAAATGGGCCACCTACAATGAATACCTGCTCGCTGCCGAATACATCATGGCCGAGGGCAATGAAAATATT
>CAYOQW010000055.1:0-7646 GCA_964406175.1 uncultured Candidatus Saccharibacteria bacterium | reverse complement strand
GGATGCTTTCGATCGTAGCGGGTACCCGGCTCCCCTCGATCTGGCTTGCTGCCGGTATATAGCCGCTGTGCGCGAGGAACAGGTCCAGCCAGAGGATACTCACCACGGCCAGACTGGCCAGCGCCCGCTTCCTGAAATGTCCGAAAACAGATTCAAAGCCAAAACTGGCGGTCACCGCCCAGGCGAAAACGGTGAGATACCGCATGCGCTCAAGATGGAACAGATTGACCACCGGAAGCCGTGCGAACTGGCCGGCCAGCGGCAGTGACGATGACAGAGTGAAAAAAATGCCTCCGGTCACCAGCATGAACCACATGAAGCGGCGTTTGCGGCCCAGGAGCAGGCCGATGAGGATGAATACGACCGATCCCAACCCGATGTACATACCGGCTGAAGCAAAAGTACTGCCGCTGAACACCCAGACATTATTTTTCTGCTCCAGCGCCGAGGTCGGCGAAACGAGGAGGAAGAACTCAGACAAGCCTCCCCAGCCGGCGCCGCGCTGATCAGCGTCCGTAAAAGCCGCCACGGTCTCGGCGGCATACCGGGGGATGGCAGCCGATTGGAACGCCAGCTCCAGTGTCGGCAGTATCTGCGGCATCGCCAGCAGCAGACCAATGCAGGTAAATTTCAACATGACCCGGTATCGGTTGCGGATCTCGCGGACGACATATCGGTCCATGATCAAGCTCACAAAACGCACTGCCAGGTACCAGAGGATGAACAGGCAGAGCTGTCCGATGGTCGAGAGGCTCCCGCCGGAGAGCGTGGATGCCGTGGCCAGCGCCAAAGCTACTGGATAGCGATGCGACTCTGTCCTGATGATCCCTTCCAGACACCAGAGGATCAGCGGCAGATAGATCCAGGTCGTAGCCGAAGCCTCGCCGGCATGAGCGACCATGGCCGCACTGTAAGTCCAGGCCACTGTGCCGAAGGCGGCCGCTGCCTTGGATAGCCCTATGCGTCGGATGAACCCGTACATGAGAAAACCAGCCAGCACGAAACGCAGCATGATCAGCAAATTCCAGAATGAAGGGAACGAATCGAAGGTACGATAAAGCAGCAGCTTCCCCACCTCGAAAACTCC
The DNA here is from genome assembly GCA_964406175.1 of uncultured Candidatus Saccharibacteria bacterium. Taxonomy (GTDB): domain Bacteria; phylum Patescibacteriota; class CG2-30-54-11; order CG2-30-54-11; family CG2-30-54-11; genus CG2-30-54-11. Next base: position 6,559 of record CAYOQW010000055.1, on the reverse strand, counting down.
GTGAATGCTCTGTGCAACAAACGGCACTCCTGTCAGGGTATAGGGATCCCAGAACGGGACGACCCCTCGTTTGACCGAATCCCAGCCGAATCTAGCCGAAGGAATAGCTTCGTTATACACTTCGCTGAATAATGGCTCACTTGCCCCCAGCGTATTGGATTCACCACCAAAGAGAACATTACCCTGAAACGTCGCCTTGTAGAAGAAAAGCGACGTCAGTACGGCGCAGCCGACGAGCGCCCAGAGGTATTCATTGCTGAGAGCAGACATGAACGTATTAAAAAATGATCTGCGATGATACCGTTTCACGTTTCAATCCAAAAAGATGTCTAAACGATCAATTTGATCTGCGATGTCACTATCTTCAGCTGTACCTGGCCAGAAAGCTCCGTACGGTAGCCGTCGAGCAGTACCGGGACCGGCCGGTCGAAAGTGATCGTACCGTCCTGCAGATGCAACCGGGTCACCTGAGGCAGGTCAGAGATCGCCTGGTCCCGTATCTGGTCCCAGGAAACGTTCTTTTTGGACACCGCACTGCTGACCAGGACAAAAGCAGCCTTTGGTGCTGCAGATGCCGGGACAAAAGGATTGATCTCGATCAGGATACCGACCGACGTGAGATAGGCTTCCAGACCGTCCCGCTCGACGATCACCCTGAATTCCGCTGGCGTGAGAATACCAGTCTGCCCACCAGAGCGCGAAAACAAGTTTTTCAGTCTGTCGATAATAGACCCGCTCGACCGGCTTTTCGTCCCGATCGAGAGCGCCCTGCCGATCCTGAGATGGTCGACGATGAAGCTGCGACCGATCTTCAGAAGGTCGATATCTCTGAGCCGCCGGGCCGCCAGACGGTCTCCCACCACCCCGACCTGAGAACCAATGCCCCATCTCAGAGCAAAAGCGCAATTCTCTCCGAGAGGGATGTATCCGAGTGCAATACCAGAGCCGGCAGCAGCGCTCGCCACACAAGCAAGCAGAGCATCTCCCCCGACCACCACCACGGTCTGGAAACGCTTCTGTTTGATGATCCTGGTCAATTCCTGCACTGCCTCCTGGTCACTCGCGATCTCTTTGCGCTCGCCTAGCAGGCCCCGCTCACGTATCTCAGGGACCAGATGATCCCAGTATTCCCGGTACCCGTGATCGAGCACCCGGAGATCAAGCAAGAAAAAATACACCTCACCGCTCCTTTAGTGGGCTGATCCGTCACCATCGTCGATGACCGGCAGCATGCCCATCTGATCGTGCTGCTTGTTCATAGATATCTTGCCCTGGATGATCCCTCCCTCTTCTACTCTGAGCACGGTAGTGACCACATCTCCTATGACATGAGCGGTATTGGCGATGACGAGGACTCCCTCGCACTCGATCGTCCCCTCCACCGTACCCCGGACCTGGATACTGGTCGCCTTCAGCCCGGCCTTGATACGGGCATTTTCCCCGATCACCAGCTCGCCCTTGACCTGGATGCTGCCTTGGGCCTCTCCATTGATATAGGTATGTTCATCAAAGCGGATATCACCTTTCAGCGTTGTTCCCTGTCCGAGTATGTTGGCGTACGAGTCGCCCGTATCGATCTTGGCCATAGTGTCTACCATGTATCAAAAGTTAGCTTATTTCTTGCCGAGGGCATTGGAAAGTACCTGCTTTTCCTCGTCAGTGAGCTGGTAGCGGGACTTGCCCTTTTCCACCGGCTTGGCATAGACCCTGGTGGCATCACGGGCATGCAGGCTGCTGAGCACGACCCCATCGTCATTTTCATCCAGAAGTGCCATAGCGAAGCTCTGGTCCCCACCAGTATCAGCAAAAGGATTGAACCGTACGATAGCTTTTTTCTGTATACCGAACCGCATTTTTTCACGGAGTTCCTGCTGCATCTGGCCCATCTGGTTGAAATTGAAGCTGACCTGGTCCAGCTTCACGAACAGCCGGTCAAGACGCCGTGCCAGATCCTCACCCTGCATTCCATCTCCCAGGTGTTCGATCAGCCGGTTCCAGGACCTGATCTGCTGCCAGGCCTTCAGAACGCCGAGTACGGCGAACAGAGCCAGTGCCAGCGCAAGGATAGCGACCGCCGCCAGGATTGAGCTCATAGATACGCTTCCCATTCCATACCTCCTATGCAAACCAGGCTTGAGTGTAGTGGATTTGCGGTGTGCTTGCAACCAAGATAGGGCATTGGTATACTCGACCGGACCCTACATACCGCAGGTAACGAAGGAGTTCCTCATGGCCCGCAAGCAGATCAAAAAACGTTCATTCGGTCATACACTCGCCGGACCAGCCTCTACGGCGACTTCTACCCTCACACCTTCGGCTGCCGCCTCGCCCGCCAGGACCTCCCCGAAAGCCGCCGTCCTGGATTATTCCAAATACGCCTATGTCGCAAAAGATCTCAAGCAGATCGCCCTCATCCTCGGTGTAATTCTGACCCTCTACGCCACCATCTTCCTGACCAACCAGTCCTTGCACCTCTTCTAGGCTACCAGGAGCGGTACACCGACAGGATCCTGCCCGCCAGCTGCACGTCCGGCACCAGCGTGAAAGCATCGCTCTCTCCGAACGGCTGCAAGATGAACTGGTGGTTTTCCCTATGGATATAGATCCTCCGGACCGCCGCGGTGCCATCTTCCAGGATCACGACACCGACCGTCGCATCGGCTGGTTTGGATTTGGTGTCGATGATGACCACGTCACCGTCCAGAAGCGCGCAGTCAGCATAGCCATCACCGCGGACGGTCAGCGCCGCGACCTGCTTGTTACCTACCCAGTCGACCGGTACGTTGATATACTGCGCCGAGCCTTCTTTCTTCCTGATAGGATGGCCTGAAGACAGGTCCCCGAGGAGACGTACTTCTACGATCTCCCGGAACAGCGGTCCCTCTTGGGAGTCCGTGACCTCGATACCCCGTTCGCCGTGGTAATCCCGCCGGATATACCCCTTTTCCTCCAGCCTGGACAGATGAGCATGTACGGTAGCCAGGGAGGAAAGTTTGAATTGCTTGGCTATCTCCTGCAGTGTCGGGGCTGCTTCTTTTTCGCGGATATATTCCTTGATGTACTGCAGGATTTCTTTCTGACGGCGATAAAGAGTGGCAGACATGACAGCCTCAACTAGGGTAGAGATGATACCGTTATACCGAATAAAACACGAACCGTCAACGCTTGAAAAAAAGACCATCTTCGGATAGTATACATGGGATTATAAAGAGGTACTCTGCTATGCCACGACTCCCCCACAAGAAAGCCATCGATATCCCTGCTGACCTCACCTTGACCGAACCAGTTTTCGGCACCGTGAACAATTCTGATACCGGCCTCACCACTGACCAGATCAACGAACTGGTCGGGCACGATGCCTACTGTGCCGGCTGGTGTCCTGGCTGTGAACAGGCTCTCGACTGCGAACAAGCCTGGGCCCAGTGGGATCCCATCGAGCTGTGCAACGAGATGCAGAGGGCCGAGCTGGAATACAGTATCGACGAGACCCTCGACGAGGAATCCGAGCACAATGCCCTGGCCCCGGACGGCAACGCCCTGACCGTCCGCTGCGAGATCCTATCGCCCACCGAGGGAGTTCCTCCCCAGCTGCGTGACTTCCTTAGGGAGCTCGAACGTCTGGTCAAACGCACCGAGCAGCAGCTCAAGGCCTCACCCAAGAAAAAACTGACCCGCTAGAACTTCATCCTCAAAACAGCTGCACCCGTGTAGCTGTTTTTTGTTACCCGGAGGACCTCCATGATAGACCTGAACACCATCATCAAAGCCTACGACATCCGCGGCACCTATCCTGACCAGCTCGACGAACAACTCGCCTACAGGATCGGCAAAGCCGCTTCTGACCTGCTGGGTCACGTCACCGTCGTGGTCGGCCGCGACATGCGTGCCTCGTCCCCGCTCATTCATGCTGCCTTGATCAAAGGGCTGACCGAGCAAGGCTCAGACGTGGTGGACATCGGACTGTGTAGTACCGATATGGTCTACTTCGCCTGCGGCAAGTACGGCTACGGCGGCGGTATCATGATCACCGCTTCGCACAATCCGGCCAAATACAACGGCCTGAAGTTCTGCCGCGAACAAGCTATCCCCATCAGCAAACAGACGGGCCTCGCCGAGATCCAGGTACACGTCGAACATGATACCTACCAGACGCCCAGCCGTCAGGGCACAGTCACGGAGCGTGACGTCCGGCAGGCCTGGGTCCAGCACGCTCTCGGCTTTATCGATGTAGCCAGAGTCAAAGCCCTGAAGGTCGCGGTCGATGCCGGTAACGGCATGGCCGGCTACATCATGCCTGTGGTCTCCAAGTTCCTCCCCATCGAGATCGTTCCCCTGTACTTCGACCTCGACGGCACCTTTCCCAATCATCCTGCCAGCCCCATCGAGCCCGAGAACATGGTCGATCTGCAGAGCAAGGTCAAGGAAGTCCAGGCAGATATCGGGCTCGCATTCGACGGCGATGCTGACCGGGTCTTCATCACCGATGAACAGGGGGCCATCATCTCCGGCACCCTCATGACCGCCATGATCGCCCGCGTGCTCCTGGCCAAAAAACCAGGCAGCACCGTCCTGTACAACGCCATCTGCGGCGACATCGTTCCCGAGACGGTGAATAGGCAAGGTGGCAAAGCCATCCGCACCCAGGTGGGCCACTCCATCATCAAGAAGGACATGCGGACCTACGACGCCATCTTCGCGGGCGAGCACTCCGGCCACTATTATTTCCGTGACAATTACTATGCTGACAGCGGCCTCATCTCTGCCCTCATCGTGCTCGAACTCATCTGCGAGGACGGTCGCCCGCTCTCCGAGATCATCCACGAATTCGATATCTATCCCGCCAGCGGCGAGATCAATTTCCAGTGCACCGACATCCCCGGCAAGCTCGCCGAGATCAAAACAAAGTTGAGCGAAGCACAGATGGACACCCTCGACGGTCTGACCGTCCGCTTCCCCACCTGGTGGGCCAATATCCGCGGCTCCAATACCGAGCCTCTGCTGAGACTGAACATCGAGGCCAAAGACCAGGAGACACTGGCAGGAAAAACGGAAATGATGAAAGCAATGTTGAAAAGTTAATTGTTTGGATAACATTACAGATTTGTAGAGACGTTACATCCGCCTTCGCCGAATGAGCTTCGGCGGACGAGTTGCAACGTCTCTTTTTGCGAATACCCCTCCCCCCACCCCTCCTTGGCAAGGAGGGGTGGCGAACGTGCTACGAGCGAGCCTGGATGGCCTTCTTTCTCCTCGCCAGTCTCGCATTCCCTGCAGGAGTGAGATTTGAAACTCTGTCACCTGACAGGATCTCCGCCACGGACAGTCTGCCATCGCGGAGCGCGAAGCGCTCGACGTGCGAGGGTGCCTCGTACAGGTAGTCAGCTGGTTGATCGGAATTAAAAATGACGCCTTCGTAATTTCTCAGCACCCAGCGTTTCGTGCTCTGGGAGACAACGTAGTTGGGTCCTACAGGGATCTTGCCGGCACCATCGATCCCATCGACCGTGAACGTCGGGACCGCAAACCCGGTCGTGTGACCTTTTAAATGCTCAATTATCTCGATGCCTTCCTCGATGCGGCAACGGAAATGGTCGAGGCCCTGACTCGGGTCGCACTGAAAAATGTAGTAGGGTCTGATCCGATTCTGGACCAGCAGCTGCATGAGCTTCTTCATGAGCAACGGATGATTGTTGATCCGGCGGAGCAGGACGGTCTGATTTCCAAGGGGAAAGCCAGCATCTGCAAGCCGGCCGATCCCGGCACTGGCTACATCGGTCATTTCGTTGGGATGGTTGAAATGAGTATTGATCCAGAGCGGCTGATACTTCTTCAGCATGGCGGTGAGCTCGTCAGTGATACGCATAGGCAGTACGACTGGTACTCGGGTCCCCAGACGGATGATCTCCACATGCTCGATCGGCCGGAACATCTGCAGTATCCGTTCAAGCCGGGCAGTGGACAAGGTAAGAGGATCGCCACCGGTGATGAGCACATCCCGTACCTGCGGTGTGTTGCGGATATACTCAGCAGCCCGCTCCAATAGCTCGAACGAGGTCGGCTCGTCAGTCTCCCCGGCCCGCCTCCGGCGGGTGCAGTGCCGGCAGTACATGCTGCACTGGTAGGTGATATAGAGGATCGCCCGGTCAGGATACCGGTGCGTAAGTACCCCCTCCAGTCCCGGTACGGGGCAGTCGTGTTCCTCAGCCAGCGGGTCCTCCTGTTCGCCTGCGGCGACAGCCAACTCGGCCGAAGTTGGTACTGACTGCAGCAATATCGGGTCTAGGGGATCATCGAGATCGATCTGGGACAGATAGTAAGGCGTAATGGTCATCCGCAGTGCGGTCAGCGATGCACGTACCTCTGCAGTCTGTACGTCAGTCAAACCAAGGATGACCTGCAGTTGTTCCGGTGTCGACACCCGGTTCTGCATCTGCCAATGCCAGTCGTTCCAGTCAGTCTCGGCTACATCGTTCCAGAATGGATGCCGGCGAGCCTTATTGAAATACAGCCTGGCCATCGTGACCTCATAGAGTAATAGTTGACGGCAGCAGTATACGCC
>CAYOQW010000054.1:0-7687 GCA_964406175.1 uncultured Candidatus Saccharibacteria bacterium | reverse complement strand
GACGATCACAGATACCGAAACGGCCAACAGTATTTTCAATACATCTCCGGTCACGAACGGTGCGACCCCAAGGGCTAGGGCCTTTTGGAACGCTGCCGGGACGGACAGATGCATGAGAGAAGCCAGATATCCAGCAAACCAGATCGTCCCGACCGCATAGATGACCAGGACACCGGCAGCGGCGGCAACAGCGCGGGCAGAGCGGAAACGTAAGGCGGCAATGACGTACGCCGCCAGGATAAAACCGATCAGATAGCCCCCGGTCGGGCCGAAAAGATATGAAACACCGCTACCACCCATGGCAAACCAGGGAATGCCCAGAACCCCAAAGCTCACATAGACGCTCTGGACGAGAGCGGCTGACTTGCTGTGCAGCAGAAGCCCTGTGCAGAGCACCCCGAACACCTGTCCGGTCAGAGGTACCGGTGTAAACCAGAGCGGGATGCGGACCTGAGCACCCAGGGCGGTCAAAGCCAGACAGGAAACTGCCAACACCAGCGTTTTGATATCGAGCCCGAAGGCTAAGGCGGTCGTCATTTTTTTCATATCGCGATCCTATGCATATTCAAACAAGAGATGATCGGTCATGACCGACTGACCCGCCTGAACGGCGACCATTTTGATGATGCCGGTCCGGGAGCTGGTGATCTCATTTTCCATCTTCATGGCCAGGATCTGACAGAGAGGCTGCCCCGACTGGACCTCATCCCCTGGCTTGACCAGCACCGCGGTCACGACACCGGGGATAGGAGAAACGACTTTGGACTCAGCTCCCTCTTCCCAGGAATCATCCTCATGTTCAAACCGGTCTTCCAGCTCCTGTGAAGCTACCATGCGGTCCAGATCGACCGGGATGGTCACCCCATCGATCCCCACCAACAGGCTGTGCGGTCCGTCTTCCACGAACCGCATGGCGTGCTTGGTGTCCTTCAGGACCACTGCTATTTTCGTTGTTTTATCAGAAGCCATGGGATACCTGTATTAGACCGGCATGGAACCGTGTTTACGGCTGACTTTTGGCACCCTTTTCGTGCGGAGGAAGGAGAGACTGGAGATCAGAGTCTTCCTGGTCTCCCGGGGATCGATGATCATATCGACCTGCCCCATCTGAGCGGCCGTATAGGGATTCATGAATTTCTCACGATATTCCTCGATCTTCTTGGCCCGCAGACGCTTGCTCTTCTTTTCGCTCAGTTCACGACCGTACACGATGTCGACCGCCTGCTCAGCACCCATGACCGCGAGCTCAGCGGTCGGCCAGGCAATGACCTGGTCATAGCCCATTTTTTTGGATGATAAAGCAATATATGCACCGCCGTAGGACTTGCGGAGAACGACCGAGATCTTCGGAATGGTCGCTGCGGCGTAGGCATAGAGGATCTTGGCCCCATGACGGATGATACCTTCGTGCTCCTGGCCGATACCGGGCAGGTACCCGGGGACGTCCACGAGGTTCACGACCGGTATATTGAACGCATCGCAAAAGGCGACGAACCGGGCGATCTTGTCCGAGGCGTCGATGTCCAGACAGCCAGCCAGGATCTTGGGCTGATTGGCCACGATGCCGACCGGATAGCCATCCAGCCGAGCCAGACCGATGATCACGTTGCGGGCAAAATGCTTCTGCAGCCCAAAAAAGGAATCCCGGTCCACGATCTCCTCGATCACATCCGTCATCTCGTAGGGCTTGGTGGAATCAGCCGGGACCAGGTCGAATATCCGGTCGCAGAGCCGGTCTGCGGGGTCTTCATTGAGCACCCGGGGTGGATCTTCCAGATTATTGGCTGGCAGGTAGCGAAGCAGTTTTTTTACGAAATGAAAACAGCCTTCTTCATTGGCCATGGCGAAATGCGCCACGCCGCTTTTCTGATTGTGCACCATAGCGCCGCCGAGCCCCTCAAAATCGATCTCTTCGCTAGTGACCAGTTTGATCACCTGGGGACCGGTGATGAACATGTAGCTCAGATCCTTCACCATGAAGATGAAGTCCATAAGCGCAGGAGAATAACAGGCTCCTCCGGCGGAAGGACCGACGATCACTGCGATCTGGGGAACCACACCGCTGGAGCGGACATTGCGCAGAAAGATCTCTCCATAGCCGTCCAGGCTGTTCACGCCCTCCTGGATACGGGCTCCGCCGCTGTCGATGATGCCGATGATCGGACAGCCGCAGCTGATGGCCAGGTCCTGCATCTTGGCGATCTTGGCAGCATGCATCTCACCGAGGCTGCCGCCCATGGCAGACGCGTCCTGGGCATAGAGAGCAACTTTGCGGCCATTGATCCGTGCGTACCCGGTTACCACCCCGTCTCCGTCTACCTTCTTTTCCTGCAGGTTGAAATTGTGGCTCCTGAGCTGAGCATAGGAATCGATCTCCACGAAACTGTCCTTGTCCACGAGCATGAGGATACGCTCCCTCGCGGTCAACCGCCCCTTCTGGTGCTGGGATTCTGTCCGTTTGGCATCGGTCAGAGCCGCTCTTCTTTTTTTCAATTGCTCAATAGTATCTTTCATCAGTCCTCCTTCTGGACAAGTGTAGGGTCGGTCTCTGGACGATAGAGTCCTTCGGTCTCAATATAATGCTCAATAGGCTCGGGCACCAGTCCGTGCATGCTTTTACCGGAAGCCAGACGCTGTCTCACGAGAGACGCTGACACATCAGGCATCTGGCGGGGTCCCAGGAGCAGCTGCACATGATAGCGGTCGATGAGGGCTGCATCCACCGGATACCCGGGCCGCAGAACGCCCAGAAAGGAAACTTCGGAGGCGAGCTGGTCGATGTCTTTCCAGTCCGAAAGCTCATACAGGAGATCGGTCCCGATGATCCAGCTGAACGTATGGTCAGGATACTGCCGCTTCAATTCCCGCACCGTATCGATCGTATAGCTCTTGCCTTCCCGGCTGATCTCAATATCTGAGGCATGGACATGCTCTCCTATCTGACCTGCCAGGATCTCGGCCATTCTGAGCCGCTGCTGGGCATCTGCTGCCATGAATTTCCCAAACGCCCGCTCTTTGTACGGCATGAGCCAGACTTCCTGCACGATATCTTTCTGCAGTATCGCCCTGACGATCTTGTCATAGGCAATAGTCGGAGGGTTGTAGGCTCCGCCAAGGATAGCAACTGATCTGGCTACTACTGGCTTTGCATTCATCTGGTCCCCTACATCTGGTCTTTGCGGGCAGAGCTCACCCAGGCATTGGCCCCGCCATTGCCGGTCGTCCCCATTTCACGCTTCAGGTTCTTGTACACACTTGCTGCGATCAACGCTATCTCCTTGTACCGGATCGACTCGATATGATCATTGAGCAGGCTGGGCTGACGGTTCTTTTCCGCATTCTTCCGGATCTGCACGCTGATCTTGTTCTTGGCGATGAAATCAGTATCGACGTCGCCCTTCTGATAATTCCGATTATCCATGACCGTCCGGTGGAAGGGCAGAGTGGTCTTCACCCCCTCGATGATGCATTCCCCAAGAGCACGCCGCATGCGTTCTATGGCTTTTTCTCTCGTTTCGTCCCAAACCATGAGCTTCAACAAGAGCGTGTCGAACTGGGCAGACACATCCTGTCCGACGAAGATACCGCCGCAAACCCGTACACCGGTTCCACCCGGCGGTAGATACTGCTCGATCACCCCGGTAGACACCGCAAACTCAGAAAGCGGATCCTCGGAATTAATACGGCACTCGATAGCATGCCCGCGAAGCACAATATCCTTTTGACGGAGCGTGAGTTTCTCACCCTGAGCCACCCTGATCTGCCATTTCACCAGATCGATGCCGGTGATGAGCTCGGTCACACCATGTTCCACCTGAATACGGGGGTTGACCTCGATGAAGTAGGGCGTCTGGTGGCGGTCGATGAGGAATTCCACCGTAGCAACTCCAACCAGTCCAACTTCTCTGGCCATGGCGATGGAGTATGACCCCAGTTTCTGCCGCATGGCCTCGGTCAGGATGGTGGAGGGTGCTTCCTCGATGAGCTTCTGATGACGGCGCTGGACCGAGCAATCACGCTCGCCCAGATGGATCACATTTCCGTACCGGTCACCAAGTATCTGAAATTCCACATGACGGGGATTTTCGATATACTTTTCAATATAGACAGCGGCATTGTGGAATGCGACTTTGGCCTCTCGCTGTGCTTCCTTCACACTTTTTCCGATGAAAGCTTCCTTCATGACGACCCTGATGCCCCGGCCACCACCGCCGCCTGAAGCTTTGACCACCACCGGATACCCGATCTTGCGGGCAATATCTTTGGCGTCTTTTTCATCCGTGACCTCTCTGTCTTCCCCGGGCACCAGCGGGGCTCCGACCTTGCGGGCGATGCGTTTGGCCTCGACTTTGTCACCCAGAGAATGAAGGACTGAAGCGGAAGGCCCGATGAATACGATACCCCGTACAGCACACAGTGCGGCAAATTCAGAATTCTCCGCCAGAAATCCGTACCCGGGATAGATGGCGTCATACCGGTGGGTCATGGCCACGTCGACGATCTTCTGCTGGTCGAGGTAGGAACCGATATCGCTGTCGCTCTCGATGAAAAAAGCTTCATCCGCCAGCTTCACCGCCAGGGCATGGACATCAGCCCGGCTGTAGATCACGCCGACTGCGATATCCAGCTCCCGGCAGGCCCTGATGGCCCGCACCGCGATCTCGCCACGGTTGGCTATGAGGATCTTCTTGAATGGTTTGACAGTTGAACGGGGCATGGTGACTCCCAGCTTGATAGATCAAAGATCAATGATGTCTGAGACCCTCAGGGTCGAGTGTATCGAGTATAGCAGTATTGTTCAAAAAGGTCTGAAGTTCGAACGATGTCGTTTGAAATGTAAGAGGAAATCCGGTCCGGTCAGCTATCTCTCGATCAGAAAGTTCGGAAAACCTGACCGTCATGACCGCCCGGGCATCTCTCGACAGCAAAAAAACTCCCAGCTCTGTGACCAGTTCTATAGAATCCCTGGTTGCACAGCCATCAGCGGTGACGAAATCCACCTGGTCAACCATCGTCCGCTCTGAATGCTGCAAAAGGAACAGAACAGGCCGTTTCACCCGGCGAAGCATGACCGTCGAACCGGCAGGGCCGGGAAGTTTCACCTTGGGTTGATGATGATCACCGATCGCTGACAGATTGATCCGGCCCCGCTGGTCGATCTGAGCCCCGGAAAAAAACATGACATCGATCAGTCCCCTGACACCGAGATCAAACAGCTGCGGCAAAGTGACAAAAGAATTCCAGGATGTGAACGTCGAGCTGTCATCGGAGGAATACCCTGCCTGACCGAACAGGGGATCTACCGCACCGGTACAGGCAATGAACCGGGCGAGAGGAGCCGTGGTCTTCTGGGCCAGCGATACGGCCAAAAAAGGGATCAACGAGGCGACCCCGGTTGAGACTATTTCACCGTCCCGGATCGTACCCGCCAGGTAGGAGATCAGTATATCTCTCGGGTTCATCGTGCACCTCCCATCAAGAGGCTGATCGCCTTTTCATCAGGCTGATAGTATCCCCGGCAGTTGGTCGGAGCAGCACCGCAGGGGATTTCCACGATATGATCAACATGAACACCGCTGATGTTCGGATGATCAAGAGTGTCCACCAGTTCCTCACAGCTGACGATCCTGAGACGACTGGCAGTGAGCAGCAGCTCATCATAAAGCGGATCTTCGATCCACAGATTACCGCTCCGGTCGGCCCTCTGCACATGAATCAGAGCGACATCAGGGCAGAGCGGCGGTACTGCAAAGACGCTCTCTCCCCCATGGAACGGATCCACGACGCGGTGCAACCGTCGGAATGGATTATCATCATACGAAGTCCCTTGAAGCTCTGGTGCCGGAAGAAAAGGGAGCCCCATGGCCGAAGCCCTGAGTCCCTGGAGGATCTCATAGACATCGCTTTCCTTCCAGCTGAGCTTCGTCTGCTCGATAGCCTGCCGGAAACCGGCAGACGAATGAAAGCCATCAGAGAGCTCAAGTCCATTAAAGCTGACCCAGAGCGACGAGAGCCTGCCCGCAGCGAGCAGCATCGCGGTCGGGAGAGGATTGGGTAAAGCGGTAAGAGAAAACTGACCCTTCGGTCCATCGATCAAGGCCTGCACCAGGCCGATCGGGACCCGGTTGGTCTGAAAACCGCCGGCCATGATACTTGAGCCAGCGGGTATGAGAGCAGCGACCTGGCCGAGGGTGATGATCGTCGTCATGCTTTTCTCCCTGTCATTTTGGCATCCAGTGCCAGAATCATACCCTTCGGGTCTATGACCCTGAGGGCCTCCAGTTCTTGAGCCGACGGCAACGGCGTAGTTTTCAGCCTTGCAGGACGGACAAGGTCAAAACCCGTCCGCGACCGGACATCGTCAAAGGTAACACCAGGGTGAAGTGACACGATCCTCATGGTCCCGGCGGTCGTGTCCCAGCCAAATACGCCCAGTGGCGTGACACAAAGCCGAGGGAACTTGTCCGCATACCCCAGCTGACGCAGACGATCAGTCCCGGGCACTGATACCACATCGACCCGGGGAACGAATGTGCGGATGTCATGCTGGAAAGAAAACAGATAATACTTCCGGCAGAACCAGGCGGCCGAAGTCGTACCAACACTGCCTGGACCACGGACCAACCAGCCGTTTTTTCGACCCTTGTGGCGGATGCCGATGAGATTGGTGGCTCCGTACTGATCGATCTGCATCCCGCCGATGAAAAAAACATTGGAAAACGTCTGACTGCCTTCAGGGTTCCCCCACAGCAGCATCTCGTCATGAGATTCAAAATAGGAAACCTGCTCAAATCCCCGATGCCGACGGTCATCGGACCAGCCAGGCGGACTGAGCAAGGGCTTTTGCTGAGCCTGCAGACCATGACGGATCTGCAGCTCTGGAGCATGCAGCGACTGCGCAATCAAAGCAGCCCCGAAGCCGATGCCCGCATGGAGGCCATAGGCGATCCGATCGCTGTTATCCAGATCCCGGGCGATCACGCAGGTCATCAGTTGTGCTGCAGAATAACCAGAAGCCATCAGAGTTCCTGCATGGGAGAGGTTTTACCAAGGACGATCACGACATCAGCGTCTTTGTCGTCGAGAGCTTCTGCATACATGATCCAGGAATACTTTTGACCCAGGATCTCCATGACTTGTTTTGCTTTTTCCGCATTTTCTTCTGAAAAATAGATCTCGGTTTCTTCGTAATCCCAGCGTTTGGCATTGGCCGTATCCACGTTCGTGAAACCCTTGGCCTCCGCATACTCAGCAAACCGGCCAGCCTCACCCTCTACCCCGGAGCCATTGAGCACGATCAAACTGATATCAGCTGGCGTCAGTACGACCTCCGCCAGACCGCCCAGAGCTGAATCGGGCTCGGCATCAGACGCTCCCGCCACCTGTCCGGTCAGCGGTGCAGATATTGGTTCCTGCCCAGAAGGATCTGTCGGGAATAGAACCGCTGTGACCTGCTCGCTCAAAGTGGAAACCGGCTCCTCTATCGAAATATCACTGACCTGCGGAACCTGGACTGGTTCGAGACTGCTGGCAGTCCGTGCCGCCGGAAAAAAGAATCCCCCGGTCACCACCCCGCTTATCCCGGCTACCACCATGAGCATGCCAAAAAAACCACGCTGAAACACTTCCCTGGGATAGGCTTTTTTTGCTTTCTTATTGATCTTGACCATGGACACCTGCGTCATGC
>CAYOQW010000053.1:0-7753 GCA_964406175.1 uncultured Candidatus Saccharibacteria bacterium | reverse complement strand
GCACAACGCCATCGAGTATGGCCTCATGCAGTCGTATGCCGAGGGGTATCGTATGCTGCGGGAAGGACCGTATGCTTCGATGGACCTGGCGGCGGCCGGTGAGGTCTGGAAGCACGGCAGCATCATCAGTTCGCTATTGAACGATCTGACGGTCGATGCGATCCGCGAGAACCCTTCGCTTGATGGTATCGAGGGCTATGTCGCCGAATCGGGAGAGACACGCTGGACGCTGGAATCAGCCCGGGATCTGGGGATATCGCTGCCGTCCATTGAGGCTGCATTTCAGGTTCGGCTGGATTCCCAGAAGGGGCAGACGAATTTTGCCACCAAGCTGCTCGCGGCGATGCGCAATAAGTTCGGCGGCCATGCTATCAACCGGGGGCAATGATGCTTGAACTGGAGCCTGCCGTTCTGGTCATCTTTGGACTGACCGGCGACCTGGTACGCCGGAAGCTGTTGCCTGCCCTGTACGACCTGGCGAGAGGGAACTATCTGCCCAAGCCGTTCGCTATCGTGGGTATATCGCGTCGGGGTACGACAGTCGAAACAGTTGCGGCTGCTCTCCGTAAAACTCTGAAGTCCAGAGGTGAAACGGTCGACGAGAGTGCACTCGGTACGCTGACCTCAGCTATGAGCATCGTGGACATGGATATCGCCAAAGCCGATGATCTTTTGCCGTTGAAAAACGAACTGGAGGCGATCGAGAGCCGTCTGCAGGTTTGTCTGAACCGACTTTTTTATCTCGCAATACCGTCGACCCTGTTTTCTCAGGTCATACGGCGCTTGGGCGAGGCGGGACTGAATGCGAGCTGTTCACACGGTACGGCGGAGAGCCGTTTGCTCATCGAAAAGCCCTTTGGCCATGATCTGAAGTCCGCTCAGGGGCTGATCGCTGACCTGAACCAGTGGTTCACGGAGGACCAGATCTACCGGATCGATCACTACCTGGCCAAGGAAACGGCCCAGAATATCCTGACCTTTCGTTTTGAAAATCCGCTGTTCAACTATTCCTGGGACCGCGAGCATATCAGCTCCATCATGGTGACCGCTGCTGAATCGATCGGGATCGAGGGACGGGTTTCCTTTTATGAACACATGGGGGCCCTTCGGGACCTCGTGCAGAGCCATCTGCTGCAGCTGCTGGCACTCGTCACCATGGACCGTCCGGCTTCGATGTCTGCCCCGGCCATTCACCGGGCCAAAGCTCGTCTGCTCGAGCAGATCGATCCTCCCGCCACAGAAGAGATGTCCGAGCGTACCGTGCGTGGCCAGTATCAGACCTATCGGGCAGAAGTTGGTGATGCCACATCCATGATCGAAACCTATGCGGCTCTCGAGCTGTCCATCGACAGCGACCGGTGGAGAGGAGTGCCCATCTATCTGCGGACCGGCAAGGCCCTCATGGACAAAGCGACCGAGATCACGGTCGTATTTCATAACCAGGCGGAATCCAGTCATCATAATTATCTCACCATCCGCATCCAGCCCAATGAGGGCATCGTTCTGGACCTGCGGATCAAGAAGCCGGGCTACCAGCATGCGGTCGAGTCGGTGCAGATGTCGTTCTGTTACCGTGGATCAGACAATGTCGGACCGCATCCTGATGCCTATGAACGGGTACTGGTCGATGCCCTGCGAAGGGACAAGACCCTGTTCGCGACCAGTGAAGAGCTGCTGAGCAGCTGGCGGATCACCGAGCCGATCTTGAAGGCCTGGGCCAACGATCAGGTTCCTTTGCATACGTATACCAACGGCACCTGGGGTCCAGAGGCCGCTGACGCTCTGATCGCCAGGAGCGGCGGCCAATGGATCACCGCCAGCCAGGTCATCTGTCCGGTGGTCACCAGGCATTGATCACAGGGAGTAAATGAATTCTAACCCTTCCTATCCTCCCCTTACGCTAAGGGGAGGCAATTTAAAATACCCCCCTCGCTTAGAGTAAGAGAGGGGGCAGGGGAGTGAGTTACTCTTCCAGGTATACACGACACCTTGTTTTCTCTATAATCATACCGGTTCGGTCCTCAGCTATTTGGGAGATATCGCATGAGCAGACTGCCAAAGATCATCAAGACTACGCAGATCGCTGAAATACTGGCAGACAATTTCGGTGACCGCGATCAGATCACCTGTTATCTCGGATCCAATGCAGCGACTCCGACCGCCAGCATTGAGGCGTTAACCGTGGCGATCGAGGCACGGTCTCCCAGACTGCCCTTTATCCGCATGGTCCACCTTCTGCTGCAGGGCTCGATACCGTATCTGAAGCCGGGACTTCAGGACCGCATCATGGCGTATTCGATGTTCTCAACCGAGGAGGTGCGCGACGCGGCAAATGAAGGACGCGCGTTCTATATCCCCTGCACGCTAGCCAATATCGAAAGCATCATCCGTCCCGGTCGCGAATACACACCGGATTTTGTCATTCTCAAAGTCAGTCAGAATCCGCTCACCGGTGAGTACAGCCTGGGGCTCTCGGCCGAAGCATTGCACGCAGCGATCAATCATGCCAGGATCATCATCGCAGAGCTCGATCCCACGATGCCTTTTACTCAGGGACACAGTATCGTTGATGCATCATCGATCGACTACCTCATTACTGAGGGTGTGAAGCCGGTCTATGAGCTGCCGTCCCCTGATTTTAATAATCTCTCACCGGCTGAACGTCGGATCGGCGAGCAGATCACCAGTCACTTCGTCGTGGATGGTGCGACGCTCCAGGTAGGCATCGGCAAGATCCCCGATGCAGTGGTCGCGGTGATCAAGGATGGCAATTTTCATGACCTCGGGGTACAGACGGAGCTGTATGGGGACGGACTCATGACACTCCAGAAGCTCGATATCATCACCAATCGCAAGAAAAAGAATAACATGGGATACAGTGCTACCAGTCTGATCATGGGATCGCGGGAGCTGTACGATTTTGTGAATATGCGCACGGGTGTCCAGATGCGTCCCTGTGCATACACCAACAAAGCAGCAGTGGTGCAAGCCAATGCGCCTTTCCTCGCTATCAATACTGCCATGGGCGCCGACCTGTTCGGGAATATCTGGGCCGACTACGTGGATGCTGGACGCTACTACAGCGGCGTCGGTGGGCAGCCTGACTTCGTCCGGGCACTGCAGGACCCGGCCTATGGTACCGCGATCATCGCTATCCAGAGCGTTACGCACAATGGCAAGTCCAAGATCGTGCCGGCTCATCCGGCTGGTGTCACTCTGACCGCTTCGTCCTACGACAGTGTCGTGATCGTCACTGAATACGGCATTGCCGACCTCCGCGGTCTGGCCGCTGGAGAAAAGGCCCTCGCGATCGCTTCGGTCTGCCATCCGACCTATCGGGAGGAGTATCTGAAGTCTATTGCCGAGAACCCCCTGTTCACCAAACCGAGGGAATTCTCGTTCGGCAAGATCCCCAAAGGGGTGATCATGTATGAGGGCTCGATCGCTTTGTGATAGGGAGGTCACCCTCTTCCCCCTACGCGAAACAAATGCAATGAAAGTATTCCATGGGATTTATCATTCTTGTTATTATCAATGGCATCTCAGTCGCCTTGTGGCTGTTTTCAAAAACAGCCTCCTCAGGGATCCCGACGCCGTTCCTGCTTGGTCTGAGCCAGGGAGCGGCGATCGTCGGGGCGACCATGCTGGCCATGAACTTCATCCTGGCTACGAGACTCTCGTTCCTAGAAGACCTGTTCGGCGGACAGGACAAGGTCTACAGGATACACCGGGGGCTGGGGACCGTGTCGTTCATCCTGCTCGTCAATCATCCGACCCTGCTCGCAGTGCAGTCCATTGCTGATCCGCATACAGCCTTGATGTATTTCTGGCCGTCAGCGGCGGTCGCGTATAATTTCGGGATTTTTGCCCTATGGGCCATGATCCTGCTGCTGGTGGTGACGCTGTTCATTAAACTTCAGTATCACCGCTGGTTTTCTACGCACCGGCTATTCGGCATTGCACTCGCCTTTGCGGCTCTGCACATGCTGAAGATATCAAGCGATATCAGCCGGGCGATGCCCCTGCGGCTCTGGATCCTCGGCTGGACCGGGCTGGCACTGGCCAGTGCACTGTATAAATTCTTTTTCTATGCTTCGGCAGGGCCGGTCCACCGCTATAGAGTGGCAGCGGTGACGACCAGGGTTTCGGTGATCGATATCAAGCTCAAACCGACCGGTAAGCCTCTGGTATTCAGTCCAGGCCAGTTCGGGTTCATGACCGTGCATACGGACGCTGTGGGTGAAGAATCGCACCCGTTCTCCTTTGCGTCTGGCCCGGACGATCCGGTGCTCAGATTTGCGATCAAGAAATCAGGGGATTATACGGAGCGTCTTCGCAAACTCAAAAGCGGAGATCCGGTCTCGGTCCACGGCCCCTATGGTCGGTTCGCCGCTCGCTACCTTCGCGGGACCACCAACGCTATCTGGATCGCCGGCGGCATCGGGGTCACGCCGTTCGTCAGCCTGCTCCAGCATGAGGTCACGCAGGACGCTGACCGTCAGGTCAGGTTCTACTATTCCGGGCTGGAAAATGAAAAGGATGCTCCGTTCGCCCAAGAGATCAGCCAGCTTGCCGGCAAGGCAGCCAGAATAAAGTACACGTATTTTCAGTCGACCCGGCAGAACTTTTTGACCGCCAAGCATATCTCAGCTTCAGTCCCTGACTTCCAGACCCGCTTGATCCTGATCTGCGGTCCGATGGTCATGATGGAAGCTCTGAAACGGCAATTCATCGCACTGGGGGTTCCGGCACAGAATATCATCTATGAGGATTTCAACCTGCTATGAAACAAGCACTACGCACTCTGGCCCTGCTTTCACTGGCTTCTTTTTTCCTGCTCTTCATGGGTGTCGCGATCGCCACCCGGGGCGGCTCGAGCAACTCTGCCGGTTCGTCCTCAACGTCCTCGACGACTGCCGGGAGCTGTATCATCACGGTCAATGGCAGCAGCTACGATGTGACCAGACTGGAGAAGACGCACTCCGGCGGCAATGTGTTCAAATGCGGGACGGACAATACGTCGATCTTTGCGAGACAGCATGGGACCAATTACAAGCTGATAGCAAAGTACAAGATCTGATGCTATGGTGTCATTCCGGCCCTCGAGCCGGAATCCATCTTTTTCTTTTTTCCTTTCTGGATCCCCGTTTCCACGGGGATGACATCTGTTCTTTCTAACCATTCTGTTTCTTAACCTTACCTTAATCTACCTTCTTCTATACTACAGGTAGATTAGTTTTTATCAGGAAAGGTTTAGCCATGAAAACAGCACTTCTGAGCTGGGACAAAGTACTCGTAGGACTGGGAGTGGTATCGGTCATCACCACCGCCAGTGCCGCAGGAGCGGTCATGTACCAGAAAGCAAATCCCACCGCAGCACCGGAGCCGATTCAGGAACTGGTAGCTTCGACCACGACGAGCACCGGCGGCAGTACTGCAGGGACAGGATCACAGACCAGTTCGGGCAGTTCTTTCACGACCAGCCCTTCTACGTTCACGACTTCATCTGCACCTCAGACCTTCACCGCTGATCCTACCGTACCCGCTGCAGGCACTACCGTTCCGGCCGTCGATACCCAGGTCAGCATGCCCCAGTTCCCGGTCGCACCAGCCCCCAGAGCCAATAACGCCGTGGCAGTGAATCCTGGCTCCACCGTATTTGATGCCGCATCACTTGCTCTCCACAACGGCACCAATGGCACCTGCTACATCGCCTACAATGGCCAAGTGTACGATGTCACGGGCAATGCCTCCTGGGTCAATTGTATGCACCATGGCGTGCAGGGCGGTCGTGATGTGACGTCAGTATTTCCTCATCCTGTGAGCAGACTCAATGGTATCCCTGTAGTCGGTACCTACAGCAATGGTTCGACTGGCGGCGGCACGGTCACACCCCCCACCACCGGCGGCGATGATGATGAAGATGAAAATGAGATCGATGACCAGGATGAGAGCGAAGTACAGGAGACCAAAGATCATCCCGATGAAGTCGACGAAGTCGATGATCAGGAAACACCCGAGGTCCATGACAGTGAAGACGTCAAACAGTCTTCTGAACATGACCGCGAAGAAGAACATGTTGAGACCGGTCTGGTCATCCAGGCAGGTGCAGCCCGCTCGACCCTCGTTGCCTGATAGCGTATCATGTCAGTAGTGCAGTATAGCTTCTGTGAGACTGCCTTCCATGAAAAAAAAGATCCTGCTCGCTCTCGTCATGATAGTCCTGATCGCCAGTTCATCGTTCACGGTGTATCACGTGATCACTGAGCAGAAAGCCCGGGCCAAGATCTCTGCCCTGGAGAGTTCAGCCTCTATCAAGTATTTCACGGAAACAGACCTCCAGGCTTATGACGGAACCGACCCCACCCAGCCGATCTATATGGGCCTCGAAGGCTACGTCTATGATGTCACCGCCGGCAGCAGCTTCTATGCTGTCGGTGGTGATTATCATTATCTGGCAGGCAAGGATTCTACTTCTGATCTCGCGATCTTCGGCGGTGACATCATCAAACGCAAATATCCGATCATCGGCAAATTGACGACCACCAGCAGAACACCTCTCTCTACTCCCTTGAACTGATATAGTTTCTAATTTGAGCACCCATGGGCACATTACTGATTCTGTTCTCTTCTCTACTCACCTTCAACCTCTGGATCATCTCCAAGACTGACATCTCCACGATCCTGAGCTCCCCTTTCCAGTCAGCCAGCCAGATCATCGCCCTCATCGGCACGGTCCTGCTTGCCTGGAATTTTATACTTTCGACACGCATCCCTTTTCTGGAAGACCTGTTCGGCGGCCAGGACCGGGTGTACAAGAAGCACCATATCCTGGGCATCCTGTCCTTCGTTATGCTGCTCCATCATCCGATCCTGCTGGCATTTCGCTACCTTACCGATACAAATCTCGCTCTCAGATACTTCCTGCCCTCGAACCTGCTGTCCTACAACACCGGGATCTTCGCCCTCTGGGCCATGATCATTCTGCTCATCTTCACCCTGTTCATCAAACTTCCCTACGAGGCCTGGCTGTTCACCCACCGGCTTCTCGGCCTTCCGCTGCTCCTGGCCTCGGTCCACATGTTCCTGATCGTAAGCGATATCAGCCGGAGCGATATCCTCCGCTACTGGATGTTCGCCTGGGTGGGGCTCGGCATTGTGGCCTGGATCTACAAGGTCTATCTGTACAAACTGCTCGGGCCTCGCTACGAATGCAAGGTGCAGTCAGTCACCCTGCACGGCGATATCCTGGATATCGTGCTGAAACCGGTCGACCGGAAGATCAGGTATCTCCCGGGTCAGTTCGTCTTTCTTTCCACAACGTCCAAGGGTATCGGCGGGGAGTCTCATCCCTTTTCCATCGCCTCTTATGGTGCTGGTGAGACCATCAGGCTAGGTATCAAGGCTCTCGGCGATTACACCCATCGCCTGCAGCTGTTGAAGGCCGGCGAAACGGCCTACATCTATGGCCCCTATGGCCGGTTCAGCCGCAAGTATCTCGATTCCACCAGAGATGCTCTTTGGATCGCCGGCGGCATTGGGATCACGCCGTTCCTCAGCCTCTTTGCCTACGAAGCCAGCTCACCGTCCAAACATCGGAATGTCCATTTCGTCTATTCCTGCGTGGATTCCCGTGAGGATTCGGCCTTTGATGCTGAGATCCAGGGAGCTTTGCCTTCTGTCCCTCACGTGCACTATGCTCATTTCTGCTCCACGAAACAGGGGTATCTGACCGCTGCAAAGATCAAAGCCC
>CAYOQW010000052.1:0-7768 GCA_964406175.1 uncultured Candidatus Saccharibacteria bacterium | reverse complement strand
GCCCTGCTGGCAACACAGAACATCATAGAACGAGCCATCGAGATGCCCCTGCTCCAGCTCGGTCAGCGCCTCGATGAAATTCGCCTGACCGTCTGCGGAGACGACATCACCTCGGGCCAGATCTTCGGTGATGAGCGCCGCCTGAAGCAGTCCGCGGTTCAGGGGGAAAAGCATCCCCATTTTGCCCTGGGGGCCATCGAACGCAGCAGGCTCTACGGAGGCTGAAGTGACGGCATAGGTATCGAGCAGGGCCCGCAGTTCACTGAACGTGATCGCATAATCTACTTCATGCCCGGATGAACTGCGTGCTTCACCTTTCTTGGCGATGCAGGGTCCGATGAAGACGACTTTGGTCTCCGCTCCATGGATCGCTTTGGCGACTTTGGCCAGGCAAGCATGGGAGAAATGATGGGAGCGAGATGAGGCACCAGCGTCGGCAGGTATTTCTCAACGTATGACACCACAGCCGGACAGGTGGTCGAGATCAGAAAACGATCGGCGTTCTCGACCGCTCTGGCATATTCCCGGGCGACCAGGTCAGCTCCGAACGCCACCTGATGGACATAGCGGAAACCCAGCGATTTCAGCATACCGACCATGACCTCCGGAGTGACGTCGGCGAACTCGACCGGGAAGCTCGGAGCGATGATCGCTGTCGTGTTCGCACGCTCCTCCAGCAGCTCGGCGATCTCGTTCCAGCGGCTCCAGACTTTCTTGGCCCCCTGACTGCACAGCCGGACACAGTTACCGCATCCCAGGCATCGCTCTGCGATCACTTCTGCCTGTCCACCCGAGACCTTGATGGCCTTGGCCGGGCAATTGCGGACGCAGGTGTAGCAGACGCGACACTTTTCCTTGATCGTGGTGATGAGCGGTTCCTGTATGGCATCCATGGTCAATGGACGACCTCTCGGGCGGTATAATGGGTATGCAGCAGTTTGTGGCTTTTCTTGCTCAGGGGTTTTTCCAGATAGTCCTGATAGAGTTTCTGCACATTGGTATTCTTGTGTGAGACACGTATCGGTGCTTTGCCATCGATCTCATAGAGACTTTTCATGCGTTTCCTGACCTTGTCCAGATCGGTCTTGTGCGGCTGTCCACCGCCGGCGATGCAGCCGCCCGGGCAGGACATGATCTCGATGAAGTGGAGATCTGTGCGGCCGTTTTTGATCTGCTCCAGCAGTTTCCTGGCATTACCGAGGCCACTCGCGACCGCGATGCCGATGGTCAGACCGTTGATGTCCAGACTCATTTCCTTGATCCCGTCGAGCTGTCTGATCTCCTTGATCTCGGTGAGCTCAAGTTCCTTCTGTGTGAGCATGAAATACGCGGTGCGGAGAGCTGCTTCCATAACGCCGCCCGTGGCTCCGAAGAGCTTGCCGGCCGAGCTGCGTTCGCCGAACGGCAGGTCCGGGGTCGAGGGGGTCAGCTGATCGAGCTGGATACCGAACATGCGGATGAGCTGTGCCAGCTCTCTGGTGGTCAGGACGGCATCGATATCTGAGATCTCATTCTGGTCCATGTCCTCCCGGCCGATCTCGAATTTCTTGGCCGTGCAGGGCATGATGCTGACCGAATAGATGGACGCCGGATCAATGGCTTCTTTCTCGGCGTAATACGATTTGATCAATGCTCCCAGCATCTGCTGGGGGCTCTTGCAGGTTGAGACATTGGGCAGGAATTCAGGATAGAACGTTTCGACATATTTGACCCAGGCAGGCGAACAGCTCGTGAACATGGGAAGGGGCTTTTTGTTCGTGACCCGGTCGATGAATTCACTGGCTTCTTCCATGATGGTGACATCGGCAGTAAAGGATGTATCGAAAACCCTTTTGAAACCGATCTTCCGAAGTGCTGCAGTCATGAGTCCGTCGACATCAGTCCCGGGCTTGAAACCAAATTCTTCACCGAGCGTCACGGAGACCGCCGGAGCATGCTGAACTACGACGTGTTTTTTTGGATCGTTTAAGGCGGCGATGACCTCGAGTACTGAATTCTTTTCCGCGAGTGCCCCGGTTGGACAGGCCACGATACACTGGCCGCAGTTGACGCAGCTGGAGATGTTCAGTCCTTCGTTGAACGCTGTTCCGACCACGGTTTTGCTCCCGCGTCCGACGAAGTCGATGGCTCCTACGGCCTGGACCTCTTCACAGACCCGGACGCAGCGTCCGCAGAGGATACATTTGTTGGGGTCTCGCACGATGGAAGGACTGGAAATATCGATCTTTTCTCTTTTCTTCTTGCTCGTGAAACGCTGGTTTTTGATCCCGAACTGGTCGGCGTATTCCCGCAGCTCACAGGTCTGATTGCGGCCGCAATAAAAGCAGTCATGCGGATGATCAGCGAGCAGGAGCTCGATGATGGTCTTGCGGGCATTGAGCACCCGGGGCGTGGAGGTCAGGATCTTCATGCCCTCGTTCACCGGGTAGGCACAGCTGGGGACCAGGGAGCGGGCACCCTCGACCTCGACCACACAGAGCCGGCAGGCACCAGTCGGGGAAAGCCCCTCTTTGTAGCAGAGCGTCGGGATGACCACACCCTCACGTTTGAGCACGGTCAGGATGGTTTCACCCTTCTTGGCTTCGACACTTTTTCCGTCAACGACTATTTCCATGAAAACGCTCCTGGCTAAATGACCGAGATGGCTGAAAAACGGCAGGCACTCTTGCACAGACCGCAGCGGATGCACTCTTCGGCGACGATATAGTGCGGGCTTTTGATCGCACCCCGGATTGCCTTGGTAGGACAGTTGCGGGCACAGAGCGTGCAGCCGGTGCACTTGTCTTCCAGGATCGTGTACGAGATGAAATCCTTACAGACCTTGGCTGAACATTTGTGTTCGAATACATGTTCCTCGTACTCGTTACGGAACCAGCGAAGTGTGCTCAGCACGGGATTGGACGCGGTCTGACCGAGCCCGCACAGGCTGGTATCGCGGATGACCTCGGCGAGCTGCTCGAGCTGCATCATACCGTTGAACCGTTGCAGTGAAGCGATATCATCAGCCTTGTCATGCTTCTCAGTTATCAAATTCAAAATTGAAAGCATATTCTTGGTCCCCTCGCGGCAGGGGATGCATTTGCCGCAGCTCTCGGACTGGATGAAGCCCATGAAGAACTTGGCCAGGTCGACCATACAGGTATTCTCGTCCATGACCACGAGACCGCCGGAACCCATCATGGCCCCAAGGGTTTTCAAAGACTCGTAGTCGATCTTGATATCCAGCTCGGACTCGGGAATACAGCCACCGGACGGGCCGCCGATCTGTACCGCTTTGTATTTCTTGCCGTTGGCGATGCCGCCGCCGATGTCGAAGATGATGGTGCGGAGCGTGACGCCCATTTTGACCTCGACCAGACCGGTATTGGTGATCTTGCCGGACAAAGCGAACACCTTGGTCCCCTTGCTGCCCTCGGTGCCGACACCGGCGAACCATTCGTATCCGTTCTTCATGATATTGGGCACATTGGCCAGAGTTTCAACGTTATTAATGATGGTCGGCTTGCCAAAAAGACCCGAAACCGCGGGAAAAGGCGGACGGGAGCGTGGCATACCGCGTTTGCCTTCGATGCTGTGAATCAGTGCCGTCTCTTCTCCGCAGACAAAAGCCCCGGCACCCATCTTGATGATGATCTTGAGCGAAAATTCACTGCCGAGAATATTGTCGCCCAGGAGGCCAGCCTCACAGGCCTGTTTGATGGCGACCTTCAGATGAGCAATGGCAAGCGGATATTCGGCCCGGATGTAGATATAGGCTTTGGACGCACCAAGGGCATAGGCTGCGATGGCCATGCCTTCCAGCAGTTTGTGCGGGTCGCCCTCGATGACGGCCCGGTCCATGAACGCACCAGGATCGCCTTCGTCAGCATTGCAGATGAGATATTTCTGGTCAGTCTCCTGACCGTAGCTCAGCTTCCACTTTTTGCCAGCCGGAAAACCACCGCCGCCGCGTCCACGCAGGCCGCTTTTCTCGACCTCGTCGCAGACTTCCAGCGGTTTTTTGGTCCGCAAGGTTTTTTCCAGAGCGATATACCCGCCACGGGCAATGTATTCCTCAAGAGATGCAGGGTCGATGATGCCGCAGTTTTCCAGTACCCAGCGGGTCTGATGTTTGAAAAACGGATGCTCGTCCATGAGGATGGTGCCCCAGGGCTTTTCGTCCGCGATGGGTGCGAATTCAGCGATGACCGTGTCCCGGACCGGTTCGATCTGGCCCGCGAGGACGCTGTCCAGTACCTGCGTGACCTTGTCGCTGGTGATCTTCTGGAACGAAATGCGACTCCGTCCGCTCATATGTACATCGATGATCGGTTCCGAGGTGCACAACCCGATACAGCCGGTCTCTACGACTTTGGCGTCCACGCCTTTGGCGACCAGATAGTCTTCAACTGCTTTTTTGGTCTTGGCCGCACCGGCACCGAGTCCGCAGGTGCCGGCTCCGATATAGATGGTCGTACCCAGGTCAGGTGTCTTTTTGGCAATGGTCTGAAACGCTTTTGACTTCTTCTTTTTGCAGGTATCGTCCTCATGACACAGCGGACCGTCCTGCAGACAGGAGATGAACTGATAACAAGGCTGCTCTGGCGTATGCGTGCATTTTTCACAGCACGCGGCAAGGATACTGTCCGACATTATTTCCCCTCCTGCTTGCGTAACGTAGCTATCAGTTTTTCGATCTTTTCCGGATTCATGCCCGCGTGGAACTCACCATTGATCGAGATGACCGGGGCGAGCCCGCAGGCCCCGATACAGGCCACGACCTCGAGGCTGAACAGCCCGTCCGGCGTCGTCTGATTGGGCTCGATCTTGATGGCACGCTGCAACGTCTCCAGGACCGAGAGCGACCCCTTCACATGACAGGCCGTACCGCGGCAGAGCTGGATATGGTATTTGCCCGGGGCAAAAAAGCGGAACTGGTTGTAGAACGTGGCGACCCCATAGACCTTGCTGATCGGAAGACCAAGGGTCTCACCGACCTCGATCATCTGTTCACGCGAGAGGAAACCCTCACGTTCCTGGATCTCCTGGAGCAGCGAGATGAGTGCATCCCGTTTCAGGTCATGCTGACGCAACTGGACTCCGGCCTGGTTCATGCAGACTCCTTTTATGGGTGACGGGCGAAGTAAATGGTTTTTTCGAGGATCGTGGTCATATCGACATATTCGACATAGACCTGGGCAGGTACCTGTATCAGTCTCGAGGTGAAATTGACAATACCGAGGACCCCGCCCTTGACCAGACTGTCGGCGGTCCCCTGGGCAGTATCCTCCGGCAGAGCCAACACCGCGGTCTGGATACCAAGCTCTCTGGCCATCTTTGGGATATCATCGGAATGATAGCAGGGGATGCCGTGGATCATGCGTCCGATCAGTGACGGCTCAATGTCGAACGCCGCGACGACCGAAAAAAAGCTCTGCTTCGTCTTGTAGTACGAAAGCAAAGCTTTACCGAGGTTCCCGAGGCCCACGATGGCGACATTTTCTTTGGTGCCATACTGGAGGAAATTGTTCAGGCGTAGGATAAGCTCTTCGATCTGATAGCCTGAGGTCGGGGTGCCCTGGTATTTCAAAATCCTGATATCCTGACGGACCGTATCAGCTGACAGGTGAACGAGATGGGCAAGTTCATGAGAGAAAATACTATGGGCTCCGGCAGAGGCAGACCTGGTCAGCGCTCGTCGGTATTGGCAGAAACGTTCGATAACTCTGTCTGAAATGGAACGCATCGCGTACCTGTTTCATTGTGACAAAAATCACATAGTAAATTTTATCACAATATCCTGATTTGTCAAACGCGAAAACACTTGCCGAAAATTGTACATGCAAGGGAAAATGGCTATAATTCTCACGGGAAAACCTATTAACGATCCATCTCATGACGAACGATCATGCGTCTCATCGCCCTCAGGACGAAGATAGATATCTCGTCACCGAGCGGATCGATTATTCCCAGACCGGTCCGGTTTCGGTCTGGGGGCCAGGGGACAAAGATACGCTTGAATACCTGGACAAAACTGAAATGCACGGTACCTGGCTGAACCTGGCGGCAGGCGATGGCCGGTACAACAACATCCTGCTGAAAAAAACCGACCATGTGACCGCGGCTGACCTCGACGAGAATGCACTGGCCAAGCTGGTCGCCAACACGCCAGAATCATTGAAGCCAAAACTGACGACCGCTGTCTTCGACAGTACGGAGCCGTTCCCCTACGCTGACGGCACCTTTGATGGAGTATTCTGCACGGGCTTTCTGCACCTGTTCCCTACCGATATCCTTCGGAAAATTGTTGCCGAAATGGACCGGGTGCTCCGGCCGCACGGGAGGATCATCCTGGATTTCTCGGCTGACCTGCTGAGGGAATTGCCGGACGGGCGGTTCTATACCAAGGAATCCGAACCGCTCTATTCCATAGAAGAAGCCATAGCTCTAATGAAACAGCTGTTCGCTGACTACCAGGTACTGATGATCCGTTCCCGCGTCCCGCGTGAAGAGATCAAAACTCTGCGCATGACCTACATGTTCAGCTGCAGATTCGTCATCGTCCAGGCTGATAAACCATGAGCGGGAGGTAGCCATGTGCGGACGGTTTCTCGAATTCTCGCCCCTCAGCACCCTCATCAACCGGTTCGGCCTCGAAGAGAACGACCTACCAGAGCTGAAGCCGCGGTACAACATCGCACCCTCGCAGGACGTCCTGGCCGTCGTGACAGGCGAAGGGAAGAACCAGCTCAAAGAGTTCCACTGGGGGCTGGTGCCCTCCTGGGCCAGGGATGCAAAGATCGGCTACAAGATGATCAACGCCAGAGCCGAGACCGTGGCGGAGAAACCGGCCTACCGCTCGGCCCTGATTAAACGCCGCTGCCTCATAGTCACGGATTGTTTCTATGAATGGAAACGGGAGAACGGGTCGAAGACACCGTACTTCATCCATCTAGATTCAAACGAACCCTTTGGTTTCGGCGGCCTCTATGAACGCTGGGTATCTGCTGCAGGTGAGATCATCGACTCCTGCACCATCATTACTACCTCGCCGAACGCTCTCATGAAATCGATCCACGACCGCATGCCGTTCATCGTGCCGAGGGAGCATGAAGCGATGTGGCTCGACCGCGAGGTCCAGGACAAAACAGCGCTCACCTCGCTCATGTGTCCCTATCCGGCTGAACAGATGGAAGCCTGGCCGGTCTCAGCGCAAGTCAACTCGCCCGGGCATGATTCACCGGACAATATCAGCAGAGTTGCCTGAAAAAGATGTCTCTTTCCAAAAAATACCCCGCCCTTTGATGGGAGGGGCAGGGGAGGGTGAATATCTAAGCAGCTTCAATCAAAACAAAAGATCCACCCTCTCTCTATCTCCCCCATCGAGGGGAGAAGTAATCCATTAACGACCATCCAACGTTATGATTTCTTTCCCTTGACTTTAGTACTAACGTACTACTATAGTACCCTCAGCTAGACCATCCAAACGAGGCCAAACTGTGGGTACCCTGCCTGTTATTTCAACGAATACTGACGCCATCCCTGCCCTCCTCCCTCTGATGGGCTCGGTCAGGGCCGGGTTCCCCTCGCCTGCGGAGGAAGAGCTCATCGACACCCTCTCGCTCGACCAGTACCTGATCCCCCGGCCGGCCGCCACCTACCTGGTCCAGATCAGCGGTGACTCCATGACCGGGGCCGGCATCATGCCGGGCGACATCGCTATCGTAGAGCGGGGCCGGGTCGTCCGGGACGGGGACGTCATCGTCGCCGAGGTCGATGGCGCCTGGAC
>CAYOQW010000051.1:0-7852 GCA_964406175.1 uncultured Candidatus Saccharibacteria bacterium | reverse complement strand
CACTTGATAGGAGCGACCTTGAATCCTCTGGCTTGCAGTATGCGGCCGACCGACGCAACGGTGATCCCCTTGCCCAGGCCCGAGATCACGCCACCGGTCACGAAAATGTATTTTCTTGGCATAGGTCCTCTGCTATAGAAAAATTAAGAATTCACACTCTCGCGCACCCACTGAAGATAGATCTGATCCCCAGCAGCAATACTCCAGGAGATGATGTCCGGCACTTCATAGGTATGCAGTTCTCTGATCCGCTTTTCAAGTGCTTCATACCGATCTGACCGGGTCTTCATGAGCACCATGTATTCCCTGCTGGATTCCAGCTTGCCTTCCCAGATGTAAAACGATGTAATCCGCGGTATGACCTGCCCACAGGCGACCAGATGCTCTTTCACGAGCGTCTTGGCCATGGCTTTGGCTGCCCGCGGCGAATCAAGCATGGTCTGTACAACAATGCAGGCCTGAGCATCTGAATTCAATTCCGGCTTGGGCTGAAGTACCACTTAGCTCCTCTGCAGAACAACGATTTTTCTGGACTCTGAAAGCGTCTGCGCCGTCAGGATAAGGCTCTCCAGGGTTTCGACCGGGGAGCCCTCGATGCTGACAAAGGTCTCTACCGGCACGAGCACGGCTCCTGCCTCATAGCCCGGTTCAAAATAGTGCATGGGCAGCACATAGCGCGGCTTCAGCTGACGTGTGATCTCCACAGCCTGCCGGGAATCTATGGTATAGGTCCCACCGACCGGGATCATCAAAACATCCAGAGCACCTATCTCCTCGAGCGTTTCCTCTTCCATCCCGGTACCGAGATCTCCCAGATGCCCGATCTTGATACCATCGGCATCGATAATATAGATCGTGTTCTTGCCCCGCTCAGTTCCGCCTGCCGCGTCATGCAGACTTTCAATTCCACGGAC
The DNA here is from genome assembly GCA_964406175.1 of uncultured Candidatus Saccharibacteria bacterium. Lineage (GTDB taxonomy): Bacteria > Patescibacteriota > CG2-30-54-11 > CG2-30-54-11 > CG2-30-54-11 > CG2-30-54-11. Next base: position 6,938 of record CAYOQW010000051.1, on the reverse strand, counting down.
GAACACCCCGCGCACCTCATATTCACCGGGACCGCGGAACACCTTCAACTGTTCCTGCTCTTTGATGGCGTCCAGGTAATTATGGTCACTGTGCTCATGACTGATCAGGACGACATCAGCCTCCTGTTTCTTCATTTTCTGAGCACCGGAGGGTGCATACGGATCAATGATGATGACCGTATTCTTGGTCTTGATTCGAAAACACGAATGCCCGAGAAATGAGATCAGCATGTGGGATATTCCCTATCATACAAATATAAAAGAACGGAGAAAGTCCCCGCCTTTTTCATACCGGGTCTACTCTACACAAAAGCTCCGCTATTGACAAGGTAGTACCTTTGACGAAAAACGCGTAGCTTGATATAATGAAGTCTAAAATATTGTTCAAAAACAAAAAACGAAAACCCCGAACAGGAGCGTCGCTCGATGTCCATCATACCGAAAACCATGCGTGATCTGTCCGGACCGGCGCGTCATCAGACGATGATCCGGCCCAGAGGCCGCGTGCAAACACTCAAAAAGACCACCTTTGTCCTCTCAGAGATACGTTCAACTCAAGAGATCAAGATCGACCGTCAACTGCAATCGATCTTCAACCGGCTGAATCAAAGCTATTCGACTTCGATCAATACTCCTCATACCGCATTCCTCCGTGAACAGATAGAAGACTTTCTCCATCTCAGCCAGACCCGCTATCTATTCAAGACCACCGTACCGGCGGATCCGCCCGAGTACGTACCGATGACCTCGGCTGAACCAGAGCCGTCCCCGTGATCGATCAGGATCAGGACAATAAAAAAACCACTTCTCAAGGATGAAGTGGTTTCACTGTGTGAATCAGGAAAAACGAAGTATCGGTTTGAGCTGCCGTTTCTCGACAGGCTGTACTTCCGCAGAAGGTTCTGAGGCATACTCATCTATCTGCAAGTCCTTGACCCGGACCATAGAGGGTTCGGCCGGCATGATCGTACGGCTGCTCATCGAGGAAGTGGTCGTCGGCATGCGCACTGCAATGTGAGATGTGATCTTGACCGTACGAGGTGCAGGCGGCAGCTCCTCTGCTGCTGCCAGCGGACGGAACGCTGTTTTCTTGTCAATGGCGAGCACCCGTTTGGCACGGCTGGCAGGTGAGGAAGAGGCATCCGTCAACTCGACCTGACGCTCCTCGAACAGAGGGAGAGAGAGTCTGGCAGGGATCTGCGCCTCAGCGGTTTTGATCATGATCTTCAACCTCTCCGGAGGCGGACCTGCCTCAGCATGGATGGGAAGCGAACGTTCCTGGGACCTGTGCACAGACTGACTGATCGGAGCAGCAGAAGCTGCAGGTCCGGTCCAGGGTTCTTCTGCACCTGGAACAGATGCCGGAACAGGTACGGCAGCAGGACCGGTCAGGACAGGACCGAACAACTGCGCACATTCAGAGAGAAGAACAGCGTCCTGGAGCAACCCGGAAACATAAAGCTCACGCACTCGGGTCACGACCCGATGAAAATCAGCCGGACGGCTATCTATCTGGTTTTCAGGTTTCGGTTCATGTCTGGAACTTCGGAACAATGAGCTGAAGAGCATGGTATTTCCCGTATAAAAAACTCCCCCCATGCCGTGTGAAATCGAGCGTTGACCCTGGTGATACCAGGTGGGAACCCGCTTCCTCAGGCCAGAGCCTGAGGAGTAGAGGTCAGCCCTTGACAACAATGTTGGATCAAACGAAGTTTCAGCACGTACACAGTAGGAGCACCGGTACTATAGCATACTTGCCTGACACCGGCAACCAGTTTTGAGCATGCTTCAGAGGCCAACAACCACAACAAAAAACCAATGCAATACCGTGCGGTAAATCGGATCGAAAAGGAACAGGGCAGCTATCATGAGCCACAGCATCCCATTCAATGCATACTGTGTCTGAGCCAGTTTGTATGCTAGGCGAGCGGGCAGTAAACCCAGGGCGATCTTATAACCGTCCAAGGGACCAAAAGGCAAAAGGTTGAAAACAGCCAACCCAAGATTGATACTGATCAGGGCAAGAACCAGAGAAAAAATCTGCTGCGAAAAAGGGACCAGATTGAACCTGATGCTCAAACCAAATGCGACAGCGAGCAAAAGATTGGAAACTGGCCCTGCCAAGCTGACCAGGGCAACCCCGAATCTGCCTTTTCTGATCTGAGTAGGATTGATAGGGACCGGCTTACCCCAGCCAAAACCCACCAGGAGCAGCATAAAAAAACCCATGGGGTCCAGATGTGAGCTGGGATCAAGTGTCAGCCGGTGACGCATTCGCGGAGTAGGATCACCCAGATACGTCGCTGCCAGAGCATGGCTGAACTCATGCACGGTGACCGCGATGATGATCGCCGCCAGTCCAAACAAAAAAGTCAGAAAATCAACCTGACCACGTATCAGCTCGAGTAACATACCTGCCTCGCTCTGGTACAACGAAACTGGTTAAACAACTCATGGGTGATCGCTGCGATCAGGAGATCGTTTTGAGGCAGCTGGTGCAGAGTTTGATCTTTTTCCGCACGCCTTCAACCATCACATGATGTGACTGCAGATTGGGCATGAATGTTTTCTTGGTGCGATGCTTGCTATGGGGGACATTTCTGCCAACCATAGAACCTTTACCGCAGACTTCGCATTTGATCGACATGGAGGATCCCTTTTCTAATTCTTTGCGTGAAACACGCCCTGACAGCTTATGAATAAATCAGCATAAAGTCAAGCATCCTCATCACTCTTTGATGATCTCCATGAAGCGGGCTGCCGCTGAATCCCAGTTGAACAGGTGCACGCGGTCCAGCCCTCTGGTGATCCAGGACTGTCGGCCCCCTTCATCGTCAAGCAGGACATGAAGTCCCCTCGAGAGGTCCTTCGGATCGCCGGCCTTGCACACTTCGCCTGCATCTTCAACCACTTCCAGAAGGCCGCCGGCGTCAGTCACCATGACCGGAACACCGCTGGCCATGGCCTCCACCACAGGGATCCCGAATCCCTCGTAATGGGAAGGCTGTACATAGGCTCTGGCTCCGCTCAGGAGATGACTCAGGTCGCCGTCTTCAACGAAACCCAGAAAGTGCACCCGATCTGCTACCTGGAACTCTTCTGCCAGGGTTACCAGCTCAGCTTTGTAGGCTTCTTTGGCCGATCCAATGATCACAAGCTCGCAGGTCGAGGCTTCAAACACATCCTGTTCGTCATCATCCAGATCGACATCGGCTGCTCTCTCCGCTGACTTTTCCAGCCGAGTCTCCAGGAGCTTCTGCTGTTCTTCAAAAAGGAACAGACTGAACCCCTCGATGAGCGTTTCCAGACCTTTTTTGGTCGTGACATTGCCGATGAAAATGATATACGGAGAAAGAAGTCCATATTTCTTGCGAGCGGGTCGCACCGTTCTCTGGCTTCGGGGCTTGAATAACTGGTCAGAATACCCAGGGTAAATGACCAGTACGCGGTCAGCAGGGACCGCTACGAACCGCTTCAGGTCCTGTTTGGTCTTGTCGGAGACCGTGATCACGGTCTCGGCTCTGCGGGCCGACGCCGAAGTGCTGAAACGCAGATACATCCGCTCCAGCCAGGTATAATGCTCAGGCACGAATTCGTATCCAAGATCATGAATGGTGACGATACACCTGCCCTTGTACCCCAACGGCACGACATGCCCAGGAATGAACAGCAGATCGACCGGTGCCCGCGCAAGTTCTGCCTTTAAACTGATGTGCGTCCAGAGCTGCGGCAGCCCGCGGAATATATGACGTAACCGTTTCCACCATGGAGGATCTTCCACGATCTTGACGGTTACCCGCTCCGACAAGGATAGAAGCTCCGGGATCGGTTCCTCTCTCACATAGAGAGTGAACCGATGCGGTGACTTCTGCCGGACCAGCGCCAGTATCATCTGCAATGAATAATTCTCGATCCCGCTGCGTGCGGTCCGATTTGCACGCGATGCATCGATACCGATCAGCATGCAGACACCGTCTCTATTTGGATAGTTCCTTCTTCGGCGACTGCCCCATTGTACTCTTTTTCCGTTGTTCTTTCAAAACCAGAAGCATGAAACGCGGCAGTGCCAGCATGCGCTTCAGGCGCCAGGGCTCCCGCATGAGCCGGAACAGCCATTCCAGCCCAATGTGGCGCATCCACACAGGAGCACGCTTCTGAGAACCAGCAATATAATCAAATGACCCTCCCACCCCCATGGCAACATGGACCTGTGGCAGAGAGCTAAGGTGTTGAACTATCCACGTCTCCTGTTTGGGCGCACCATAGGCTACGAACAGCATATCGACCCGGCCACAGGACGCGATGGCAGAGTGGATCGATGCTGCTGAAGCAGAAGAATATAGGTCAGTGTTCTGTCCACAGACCTGCAGACCCGGAAAACGTGCCTCCAGGACTTCCTGACACCGTTGCGTGACCGTCCCGGTCCCGCCAAGCAGGAAGATCCTCCAGCCCTCTAATGCGGCCGTTTCGCAGATCGCCTGCATAAGATCTACCCCGGCCAGCCGGGGATACTCCCGTTTGGCTCCGTACAATCGCCGTGCTGCCCAGACGAGGCCCGCTCCATCAGCAATTGAAAGGTCGGCCTGAGCGTGGACCGCTGCAAAGGCATCATCATGCTCAGCCATCATGACCATTTCCGGATTCGGCGTTGTAATAGTGCGCTGAGAGGATTCTCGCATCCAGCCGCGGATCAGATCCAGGGCTGCTGTATGAGAAATAAAATCAACCCCTATTCTGCCGATCATATGCCTCATGGCTCAATCCTGCCTGATTGCAGATCTAACGCCGGGCTTCACAGACTGCTCCACTACCGACTGGATGGCTTCCGTGAAATGCTGCCGGTCAAAACGCTCGGCCAGACGAAATATTTCCTCAGGATCATAGCTGCCGTTCTTCCATTTGCTGTCAAAATCCCGTATCGCATCCATCAATGACCGTGGTGTTTCCTTGTCAAAGAATTCTCCGCTTATCCCCTCTCTGACGATCTCCAGCGCTCCTCCAGCCCGGTACGCTATGACCGGCTTGCCAAAGGACATCGCTTCAGCCATGACCATGCCAAAATCCTCTACACCCGGCATGAGCAGAGCTTTACACTTGGCATAATACCCGTCCAGTTCACTCCTGGTGACCTTGCCGACAAAAGTGACCGTACCCCAGGCGAGACGCCGAAGCTTTTCGATCTCCCGTCCGGTGCCCACGATGACCAGGGGGACCTGGAGACGGTTGCAGGCCTCGATGGCAATCTCGATCTTTTTGTATGCAGATAGACGTGCCACGATCAGATAGTACGGAATATCTCTCTTGACCCCGTCGTAGACGTCCGGAACGGTACGGTCGAGCTGATAGCTGCCCAGATCCCTGGCATGGCTCAACACATTGATCGGCGGATAGATGACCTGAGATCCCCGGGCGTAGTATTTCTGGATCCTGGCCTGCACGTTCCGGGAGTTCGCCAGAAATATGTCGACCCGATCAGCTGCCCAGCGGTCCCAGATGCGCAAATAGCTGAGGAAGGGAACGATAAAGATCTTGGCAAACCAGCTGAGACGCTGCTCCTGGATGTACCGCTCATGCCAGTCCCACAGATACCGGGTAGGGCTGTGGCAGTAGCAGATATGAACGGTGCCCGGCCTGGTCAGCACTCCCTTGGAAAAAGCGCTGCTGTCGGATATGACGACATCGTAGGACGAAAGATCGAACATCTCGATCGCCGTCGGGTAAAATGGCATGAGCAGCCGGCTGCGCCTTAGCCAGCCTGGAAGCCGCTGCAGACCGGAGAGATGAAGTGAATCAGCCGGCCAGGTAGCCGCACCTTCATAGGGTTGAGCAGTCTCCACGAGCGGACCCGACTGTCTGCGGTCATGAAAAAGGGTATAGATCGGAGCGTCCGGATAGATCTCATGGAGCATGAGAAGGACTTCTTCGGCTCCTCCCCACTGATTGAGAAAATCATGCACCAGCGCAATTTTCATACTAACTCCCTCGATCAACCCCTCTGGGGTACATGGTAGACGTAGATCGGATGCTTCAAGCTGCGGTCAATCGATCCCGGGACCCAGTCATCAAAGGCGAACCTGGCGGAAATGACGATCGTACCTGGTCTGAGTTCGGAAAGGAATTTATCCCTCAGTCCCAGAAGTACTTTTGGCAGCTGGTAGAGAAATATCACATCAGCCGAAGCGAGATCCTGTTTGAAAAAATTCCTGCGTTCCACACTGATGCGCTCATGTTTGCTTCTCCGCTGCCACAGGCGCAACCGGCAGAGGATGTAGGGATAGATGGCGATCTCATAACCGCAGGCCGTGACATCTGCCTCACGCACGGCACGGAACAGGATCCTCCCGTCGCCGCTGCCCAGGTCATATACCTTTTGTCCTGCCTGCAGATGAGCCAGACTGACCATCCTGTCCACGATATCCGGCTCGAGCGGGACGAAGGGCGCGCCATAATGATCTGACATGAACAGCGAGATCATCCTGATCGGGTAATACACAGCGCAGAACAATGCTATAGCGAACAGCACGACATACAGCAAAATTACCACGAGAGTAATGATCAATGGTTCCCTCTATAATTAACGTCTGCCGAGCACTGCTTTTTTGTAGGCATCCAGATGATCGAGCGCCACTCCGGTCCCCTTGGCCACGCAGAGGAGCGGGTCTTCGGCGACATAGCAGGATACCTGAGTCGCATCCATGATGAGCTGATCCATGTTGCGCAGCAGCGCACCACCGCCGCTCAGGACGATCCCTTTGTCGACGATATCCGAGGACAATTCAGGAGGTGTCTGTTCGAGGACAGCCCGGATCGTATTGATCACCTGGGTGAGCGGCTGCTGGATAGCTTCAAGGACCTCATTGGTCTTGACATGGATCGTCCGGGGCAATCCAGCCAGCAGATCACGGCCTCTGACCTCCATCTGGTCTTCCTGCTCCATC
>CAYOQW010000050.1:0-7890 GCA_964406175.1 uncultured Candidatus Saccharibacteria bacterium | reverse complement strand
TTTCACTACCTGTCCTTTTCGCCCTGGTCGCTGCCGCGCCCTGCCTGCTGTTCGTCTATGGCGCACTCACCTTCTTTCTCGGTTCCAGGCTGAACCGCAATTTCCTGTGGGGCTTCGGATTCATATGGCACTTCTCCAGCGATCTCAGCTTCCAGGAGACCAACCGTTATTACGGTGTTTCTCTCATGCTCGGAGCCGTTCTACTGGCCTGGATGAACCTGCTCATTGGTCTGCTGCTGTGGGCCTCACCTGGCCTTTTCGCTCTCTGTGCCTTGCTCTGGCTGCTCTTCCTGCCGGCGGTTTATGTCGAAAGTGTTTCCAGTACACGCAGCTTCGCCCGACGGATCAGTCTGGACAGCCACATCCTGACCACCGACGCTCTGGGCTCGCCGATAATCCCCAAACCGCTGCGCCGAACGACCTTTATCCTGCCGCTCGTGACCATGATATGCGTATGGGTTACCGCTGTATTCATCATACTGACGGCTTCCTCTGCCCAAAACGTACTTTTCACGGTCCCGAGTCTCTACGGAGACTCAGCCAGCGACGTAACCGTCTGGATGATCAGCGCGCTGGGCATAGCGCTCTCGTTGCTAATCTGCATCACAACAGTCGTTCTCACTTCTGCCAGTCATATGCTCCGCAGTTCCATCGATGCCGAGCGCCTGCAGGACATGGCTTACCGGCAGTTCACCATGATGCCAGCGGCCCGCTCGATGCTGCAGCGTTTTGCCCAGCCGTTCACCATTGGTTTCAGCCGCCTCGCACGACTGATCCTGTTCCCTTTTCGGATAGTATCAGCATTATTAAATTTCGGCACCGCCATCAACCTCGAACGGTTGTCGATCACCAGGAGAATGGTGCTCGCTGCCGCAGTCAGTGAGCTGGCCCTGGCCTCTTCGCTTTTCACCATTGGGCGATCATATGCTGTCGCGGCGGCGCTGTTGTTTTCTTTCTGCGGACTTTTGATCTGGGTCATGTTCACCCTCATCCCCAGGGCACAGAACTGTCTTTCAAGACCGGCAAACCGAAATAAAGCCATTATACTAGCCGCCATCCTGATCGCTATGGCCGGCACTGCTCTCTCGATCTGGTGGAGATGGCATTCCGCCTTTCAACCGCCCAGGATCAGCAGTCTCGAAATAACCCCGACCAACCAGCATCTCTTGGAAAAAGGAACGACCCGTTTCTTTGTTTTGAGCTTTGATACCCAGGACCGCCAAGTATTGCCGGAACCCGTCACCTGGACTTTCAGTGCTGACCATACCATCGGCCGCATTGACCCGGACGGTACGTTCAGGGCTTTGATGCCGGGAACAGGAACGCTCACCGCTACCATCGGGACGATACAGGCCACCACGCCGATCACCATTGAAATGGACACCTCCAAATGGCTGCAGCTGGAAACTGAACATGCGGTGATCCTCTACCGAACTCCTATGCAGCGGCAGGCACTCTATACTCAAGCGACCATAGAAGCGCTCATGGAGGCGGTCCGGACCAAAATGGGCACCGAATACCCTGTAGGCAAGACGAGGTTCATCCTGGCAACTGATGAATTCGAGTTCTTCAACGCTACTCAGCTCTCGATCTATGACGCTCTGGCTGTGTACTATGGCGACACGATTGCTGTAGCGCCGACTACCTGGAACTCCGGCGACCCCTACGATTATGACATTACTGAACCGATCAATGAGGCTTACACTACCATGGTGCTGAGCCATGAGTATACACATCAGATGCATGATGCAGCCCTTCAGGACACGCTTTTCTCGGATTTCGGGATCATGCCGGTGAACCGCGACCTCTGGTTCGTGGAGGGGCTGGCTGATTATGTAGCCTCTGGCTTTGACGAAAGCGCCTATGACGCAATCATCGAGGCGACAGAGCGCGACCGGCTCCTTTCCCTGGCCGACATGAAAGGTTCGACGGTGTGGGACCGATCAGAAGAAGAGATAGCGCTTATCTACGCCGAGGGCTATACGTTCTTCGCATTTCTGGAACGTACCTTCGGACCGGACATGCTCTATCCTTATTTCGCTGCCCTGGCCGACGGTAAAGACTCCGATGCTGCCTTTTTACAGGCATTCGGAAAAAGCGCTGATGCCTTGGAGCCGGGCTGGAAAGCCTGGCTCCGGACCAGTGCCCGCACTATCCCCTACCAGACGTACGAAAGCGCCACAAGCGCGATCTGATCAGACCTTTTGTGCAAGGACTCTTTTCAGGAACTGCCCGGTATGTGATGCCGCACAGGCAGCGATGTGTTCCGGTGTTCCCATAGCGACGACCTCGCCGCCCTTGTCACCCCCATCCGGTCCCAGGTCGATGAGGAAATCAGCGGTTTTGATGACGTCGAGATTGTGTTCGATGACGATGACGGTGTTCCCCTTGTCGGCGAGACGGCCCAGGACATGGAGCAGTTTTTCTACATCGGCAAAATGCAGTCCGGTCGTCGGTTCGTCCAGTAGGTATACTGTTCTGCCCGTAGACCGTTTGCTGAGTTCCTTGGCCAGCTTGATGCGCTGTGCTTCTCCCCCGGAGAGCGTCGTTGCCGACTGCCCAAGGGTAACGTAGCCTAGTCCAACTTCCTTCAAGATCTTCAGCTTTTGCCGGATGGCAGGGATATTCGTGAAGAATTCGTACGACTGATCGACGGTCATATCGAGCGCTTCAGCGATAGAATTCCCCTTGTACAGGATCTCCAGTGTCTCTCTGTTATAGCGATGACCGCCGCAGGATTCGCAGGTGACATACACATCAGGCAAGAAGTGCATCTCTATCTTGATGATGCCATCGCCCCGGCAGGCTTCACAGCGCCCGCCTTTGACATTAAAGCTGAACCTGCCTGCCTTGTAGCCGCGGACACGAGCCTCTGGCAACTGGGTATACAGATCCCGGATATAGGTGAACGCCCCGGTATAGGTAGATGGATTGCTGCGGGGTGTCCTTCCGATAGGTGACTGATCAATATCGATCACTTTGTCGATCAAATGCATGCCCTCGATGCGATCGTGCTTGCCTGGCTTATCCTTGGCGTGATTGAGGTGAGCTGCGAGTGATTTATAGAGGATCTCCTGCACGAGCGTACTTTTGCCTGACCCGGATACTCCGGTGACGCAGATGAACTGACCGAGGGGGAACCGCGCGTTCACATTTTTCAAATTATGCTCCTGCGCGCCGATGATCTCCAGCATACGGCGAGGATTGACCGGGCGCCTTTTGTCCGGGACCGGCACGGACCGTTTGCCTGAGAGGAACTGACCGGTAATGGATTCCGGCGCATCGAGAATATCCTGAGGCGTCCCCTGCGCAATGAGACGGCCGCCATTGACGCCGGCTCCCGGCCCGATATCGATGACATGATCCGCTGCCATGATCGTATCTTCATCATGCTCGACCACGAGCAATGTATTTCCCAGGTCTTTCAACTCACGAAGAGTTTCAAGCAGCCTGTTGTTGTCCCGCTGATGCAGACCGATCGACGGCTCGTCAAGTACATACAGGACGCCGCTCAATCCGGAACCGATCTGCGTCGCCAGTCTGATACGCTGCGATTCGCCGCCGGAAAGCGTATTGGCCGCACGATTCAGCGTGAGATAACTGAGCCCGACGCTGTTAAGGAAGGTGAGCCGGCTGATGACCTCCTTCAGTATCGGCCTGGCAACCTCAATATCCTGTTTGGAAAGGACAGCAGTACGCCTGGCACCTGATCCCCGCTCGCTGAGCGGTTCGAACCAGGCCAGGGCATCAGTGACCGAGTACCCGGAAATGTCAGCGATGTTCCGGTCTGCGATCTTGACACTGAGGGCTTCCTTTTTCAACCTTTTCCCGCCACAGGCAGGACAGGGCAAAAGAGTCATGAATTTCTCAATTTCTCCGCGCACATATTCAGAAGTCGTTTCTTTCAACCGGCGTTCAAGGTTCGGGATCACACCCTCAAATACGACATCGTAGGTATATTCACGGCCACTGCGGGTTTTCATCTTGACCGAGTACTGCCGGCCATCACCGTGCATGATCACGTCGATATGCTTCGGCTTCAGTTTGTCGACCGTGACCTGAGCAGAGAAGCCGTTCTTTTTCCCGACCTCTTTCAATAGTGACGTATACCAGGAATACGACTTGTCCGTCCGGCTCCAGGGTAGTATTGCTCCCTCTTCGAGGGTCAGCTGCTTGTTGGGCATCACGAGGTCTGGATCCACGACCATCTGGCTGCCCAGCCCGGTACAGGTGGGACACGCCCCATGAGGGCTGTTGAATGAGAAAAGCCTGGGTGCGATCTCAGGCATGCTCACTCCGCAATACACGCAGGCAAAATGTTCTGAAAACAATTCATCCTTTTTGCCTTTGGCCAGCAGACGGGAAACAACAAGAAAACCTTCGCCAAGTTTCAATCCTGCCTCGACAGAATCCGTCAAGCGACGCCGAAAATTATCATCAGACTCCTGATCCACCTCTATTGAAGCTTCAGGAAGCTGCAGGCGGTCGACGACGACTTCGATGGTATGTTTCTTGTTCTTGTCCAGGGTAATGGTCTCATCAAGTTCATGCACCGTGCCATCTACTCTGACACGGACAAAACCTTTTTGATGGGCTGAATCAAATACCTGTTCATGCGATCCCTTGCGGTCCAGGATGACCGGTGCGAGGATGAGTATCTTTTCGCCTGCTGGCAGACCTACGATCCGATCGACGATCTGCTGTACGGTCTGCTGACTGACCGGACGGCCGCACTCAGGACAGTGCGGATGACCTACGCGGGCAAAAAAGAGCCGCAGGTAATCATAGATCTCCGTTACGGTCCCTACCGTTGATCTCGGATTATGGGAGGTGGATTTCTGATCGATCGAGATCGCCGGGCTGAGCCCGTCGATCCGGTCAACGTCAGGCTTGTCCATGACCCCGAGGAACTGTCTGGCATAAGAGGACAGCGACTCTACATACCGGCGCTGTCCCTCGGCATAGATCGTGTCAAAAGCGAGACTCGATTTCCCCGATCCGCTGAGACCAGTGATGACCACCAGCTTATTCTTCGGGATGACCACATCGATATTTTTTAGGTTGTGCTGGCGAGCTCCATGGACTGATATTGTATCCGACATTCCAGCCTTTTTCTGAAAACTAAACAAATTTGACTTTACTACAATTACGCTGCTCTCGCAAGGGTTCATACCTGGGATATTTTCAGAGCTGAGCAGCCTCACATCTGGCCTCATGGTGCGATCATCCTGCCTAGTGACGAAATAGAGCACAATACATAATATGATGATTTATCTTTGAAAAATTAACATATCAGCAATGATGATACGATTCTTTGACAAAATGAAATTCTCGATGTATACTTATATACCGGTCAGAAATCCTATCTGTCCATCTGCCTATAGAGAAACAGCAAATGTCAGATACCCACTCCGCTCAAAATGAACAGCACGAAACGAACCTGAGAGATCAGGTGCTTTTCGTTAGGGAAAAGATCCCTCCGTTTGAACGTGGATATGAGCAGATCAAATTCATCTTCATGAAACTCCAGGAATGGCTGCTGACGAAACGGCAGGAAGCTATCAATGAAATGATGGAAATGCTCGACCGCCTCAGACACCTCTATCCCAGGGCATACGAACATCTCCTCCACATGATCAACCTGGCTCTGCAGGAGCAGGGCGTTTCCCTCTCCATAGGCCAGCCTCCGCCCATACCGATACTCGCACCTCAGCCCGTCACCACTTGATCTGTATTGCATCTTCGATCATCATCAGCCCCCGAACAACCGTTCCGGGGCTTTTTAATGCCGAATCCCGTATTAAAGTGAGTATTCTTTCGCCTTGTGATATGCTGCGCGCAGGTATATAATTAAACGAGGTCATACGTATCACAAAAACACGAAAAACCTCATCCGGATCGCACATATATCAATGATTAGCGGTGTACACGCACAGGATGACCAACGTCTCAGGAGTTCCCACAACTTTGACCTTTGAACAGCTGCTGCGCTCATGCGGGTTCTCTGATGAACAGCTCACGCAATTGATGGCTGGCGTGCAGGACTCGCTGAAACATGACCTGCTGAAAGGTCTTCTGGAGAAGCTCGGCGACAGCGACCTGAAAGTATTGAACTCACTGAAGACCCAGGGTTCCATACAGCATTTTCTGAGCGAGCGTATCCCTCATTTTGAGTCATTGATACGATCCAAGGTGTCAGCATTTCAAGATGAGTTCAGCGATCAGATCACCTCTCTTAAGTCCAAAGATCAGCCCTTGGCTGCTCCCGTTCCTGTCGCCGAACCTCCACCAGCAGCTGACAGATCCCCCCTGCCTTCATCCGCCCCTCAGATGCCTCTGTCCCCTGCTCCTCAAACCATCTCATCGCCGCAGGCTCTTCCTCTTGAGCATACCGTTGCTCCGCCACCCATACCTCTGGGTCCTGTGCCCCCTGCAGCGCAGATACCAAAACCATCAGTCGAGTCCGTTCCTGTTCCGCCTCCCGAACCCCTCACCCTGCAGCCGGTACAGATGAAGGCGCAGGAGTCTATTCTCGCATCTGGCCCTCTAGCCCCCGTTCCCGATAGAAAGGAAATTTCTGATTTCAAAAAACAGTGGGAAGACCTGCTGAAAGCACCTCCTCCGGGAGCACCCGATGCCGCAACCACGAAAACGTCACTGCCGCTTCCAAAACCAGGCAATTCTGCCCTTCCTGATATCGGGACCAAAGCCCCAGGCACCAAACCTAAGCTTCCTCCGCTTCCACCCTTGCCACCACTGCCTCCGCTCCCCAAGCCTGGCGGCTTTGGCGGTGGTGGAGGCCAGGGAGGCGCCGCAGGAGCGCCCCCAAAACTCAGCCCGGAAGAGAAAAAGAAAAAAGATGCTGAACGAAAGCTAAAGACAGAAGAACTCAAAAAACAGACAGCAGAGCGGGTCAAACAGGACCAGATAGAGATCGAACAGATCCTGGCTGCTCTCAGGGATGAACGTGAGAACGAAAACTTAGAGGAGCTGCAAAATGCGGATCAGGAGTTCATCACTCCGCGCGCACGCCGTCACGAAGTTCAGCGCCTGAAAAAGGAAATGAAACAGGCATCAGATCATGGCTTTTGGGAAAAAGCGTACGATATCAAAGTACAACTCATAAAGATCCAAGGAAATACCTGATGCCCAATGGAGGGATGCCTGGTTCCGATAGCGGTTCTGATGCCTACTTTGGATTCAGCAGCAAAGTAGCTTTGATCTTTGCGTTGATCGTACTCGCTGCGGCGGCGATAGCTGGTTCGCTCACTGACATACCGGGACGACTCCAGGACACGATGTCAGTTGACTCCCAGACCGCGCTCCTGCTCGCGGGCGCCGGCCTGGCGGGAACCGTGAGCATATTCCTGATCTTCTGGGGTGCCGGCGCCTCGATCACCGCGAAGATCCGCAGCCATTTCCGCGAGAAACGCAGTCTTGCGAGTGTGCTTTTGGAGATCAAGGTACCGAAAGAACACGAGACCCTCTCCGATGCAGCCGAAGCGGTCTTTAACGGGCTTTACAGTATTTTCAATGCCACGACCTGGGCCATACGATTCAAACGGTTTTTCCTCGGGCAGGAGCAGGTCAGCCTGGAGATAGTAGCCAATGCCGGTCTTATATCGTTCTATACATATGCGACCGAAGACATCTCCGAACTTCTTGAACGTCAGATCTACGCCCAGTACCCGGACGCCGATATCCGCAAAGTCAAAGAATACAATCTTTTTGCCCCGGGTTGCAAAGCAGTCTTCGCCGAGCTCTGCCAGGCAAAGGATCCTGCGTATCCGATCCGCAGCTATCGGGATCTCGCCAAAGAAGCAGGTACTCAACAACTCAAAGAGATCACCATAGACACCCTGAGCATCCTCACCAATGCCATGTCCAAAC
>CAYOQW010000049.1:6755-7896 GCA_964406175.1 uncultured Candidatus Saccharibacteria bacterium | reverse complement strand
TTTTGAAACTGTTCATATCCGAGCGCGCTACACCGGTCCCGCAGGACCTGATCGGTCAGGCTGACGGCTAGAGCGTCAGCCAGTTCACTGGTGTCGTACGGGTCGATCAGTACCGCCGCCTGACCAGTGACCTCCGGGATGGAGGAGGTGCGCGAGGCGATGACCGGTACTCCCATCTGCATAGCTTCCAGCAGCGGGAAGCCGAAGCCTTCATAGATCGACGGGTAGACGAACAGCGAGGCGCTCTGGTAGAGCGCTTTTTTTTCGTTCTCGCTCAGGTAGCCGGTGATGATGACGCTGGCCTCCAGACCGCTTTTTGTGATCTCACGTTTGATATTCGGGTAGTCAGAGCCGCGCGCACCGGCCAGCACGAGCGCCAGGTCCCGATGCTCTGCCTGCTGTTTCAGCAGTGCGAACGACCGGACCAGCCGGACCAGGTTCTTGCGCGGTTCAAGCGTGCCGACTGCCAGCAGGTACGGTTTTTGGATATGAAGCTGGGAGGTCAGAGCCTCAAATGGTGTCGCTTCGACCTGCGACAGGTCGGGTGCGCCCGGGTAGATGACATGGACCTGCCGGCTGGGGATGCCCCAGGTCTTCAGGATGTCTTCCTTGGTCGCGTGCGAGACGGCGATGATGTGATCGGCGGTACGCGCCGAGCGGGCCGCCAGCTGGTGCCAGAAGCGCTCCCGGGGGCGGTGGAACTGGGGGAAGTGTTCAAAGGACAGGTCATGGATGGTGACGATCTTTGGGACCGGTGCCCGGGTCAGGACGCTGATATGAGGACAGAGGATCAGGTCCGCATCGGCAAATACCCTGGCGGCCGAGGGTACATTGCCCAGGCTCCAGGAAAGCGTCAGCAGTTTGTTCGGATAGCGGGTCCGGTATTCATTGACGCCAGCCGGTAAACTGCCGGCGCTGCTGTGGGGCGCATCTTTGTAGGAATTCGTGAATACCTTGAGCTCGACGCCGGGCAGCCGTGAGATGCCATCAAGCAGTGACCGGGCATACAGACCGACCCCCGAGGGAGCAGGGTTGTCGAGGATCCGCCCATCGTAGAGGATGCGCATGTTTGACTCGGGAGACGAAGTAGGAGGTAGGAGGTAGGAGGTAGGAGGTAGGAGGTAGGAGGTAGGAGGTAGGA
>CAYOQW010000049.1:0-6655 GCA_964406175.1 uncultured Candidatus Saccharibacteria bacterium | reverse complement strand
GTAGGAGGTAGGAGGTAGGAGGTAGGAGGTAGGAGGTAGGAGGTAGGAGGTAGGACTTCCTACTTCGGGTTTGATCGTACTTCGGGTGTATCAGGTGAGGACGATACCCGTAGGACAGGAGAGAAGCTGGAGTTGCGACGCCGCGGTCCTGAGGGCCTGGCGCGGGGTATGAGCGGCATCAGCGACCAGGATGACCGCATCCATCTGGGACAGGACCTGGTGGCTGAACGAAAGCGAGTCAAATGCCGGCAGGGCGATCAGTTCATAGCCGTTCTTCTGCTTGTCAGAATCCTTCAGTTCCTGCAGGGCTGCTGTTTCTGAACGCTCTGTGAAGTCCAGTGAGCGGATATTCTCACGCGTCCGGAGAGCTGAGGCCAGCTGCCGGCTCACCTGGAGACCAAAGCTGCTCTGGAGGCTGACGAGGCCGATGCGGATATCCTTGTGCGCTGAGGACGGGAACTGAGCGAGGATGTGTTCTCTCAGAGGGACCATGCTGCCGTCCTGTTCGCCGGAGCGGGTGTTGATCTCTGCCCAGACTCTCGTGGCGAGGAGCTGTTCGAATTCTTCGGTCGAGGCGACCTCGTCCCGGAGGTAGGTCACGATGAAGGCGAGGAAGATGCCGAAGCCGAACCCTACAACTCCCAGGAGCAGCAGATACAGCGCCATCTGAGATTTGTCCTTTTCGATGACCGGTCCCTCGATACCCAGTTCCAGACTGCCTTCACCCTGGCTCTGGACGAACTCTTTGGCTTTTTCGCTCAGCAGGGTGATCAGAGAAGTTGACAAGGCCTGGGCTTCTGCTGCGCTGTCAGCCGTGAAACGGACCTCGGTCACATTTTTGGATTTCGGGATCGGCCGGAAATACTTGCCGGCATTGGCCAGCTCTTTGTCGCTATAGGAGATGGAGGCTTTTTCAAAAACGGCCTGCACCAGGCCGGCATTTTTCATGAGGCCGGAGATCGACTCGTTGAAGGACTGGGCGATCAGATTGCCGTAGTAGTTGTTGTATTTGAAATAGCCGCTGGTCGAGGCGGTGCCTTTTTCCTGATAGTTGACGATGATCGCCATGCCGGAGGTGTATTTGGCGCTCTGCCGGCTGAGCAGCAGATAGCCGGCCCCCAGGGACACCAGGGTGACGATGAGGATGAGGATCGCATTCTTGGACATGACCTTCAGATAGTCGCGCAGTTCCATAAGAGCCTTTCGATGAGTGGTTAACGGGTGAATTTTTCCCGGTATTTGAGCGTTACGAAATTTGAGATACGCTGTTTGAATACTGACCGGTCGAACTGCATTGCGTGCGTCCGGATGGCGTCGGGATCGAAATTCCGGCTGTCATAGGACTTCACCGCCTGGATGAGCTGTTCGGTAGTCTGGTCGTTGAAAAAAAGGCCGGTCTTGCCGTCGATCACGGTTTCGAGCGCCCCGCCCCGGGCCAGTGCGATCACCGGTCTGCCGGCGGCCATGGCTTCGACCGCGGTGATCCCAAAATCCTCCTCGGGCGGGAAGATGAAGGCCTGGCAGCGGGCCATGAGGTCGCGTTTGGTCTGTTCGTCCACGGAGCCGAGGAATTCTATGTTGGAGTGGGCGTGGGCCCGAAGTTTCTTGTATTCAGGACCGTCGCCGACGATCCTGAGCGGCAGGCCCATCTCGTTGAAAGCGCTGATGGCGAGGTCGACCCTTTTGTAGTTCACGAGTCTGGAGACCAGCAGGAAATGATCGCCGAGGTCAGTACTGACGTGGAAATCAGCGACGTCGACCGGCGGATAGATCACTACGGAGGGTTTGTGGTAATACTTTTTGATGCGCTCAGCGATATAGCGTGAATTGGCGATGAAATAGTCCACCCGCTCTGCCGCAGCCCGGTCCCAGAGCCTCAGATAGGTCGCGGCGATCGGGGCAAAGGTCTTGATGAGCGGATTGAACAAGCCGAAATAGCTGGGATTTTTGATGTACTGGTGCCAGAAATCCCAGAGATACCGGGTCGGGGTATGGCAATAGCAGATGTGGAGCGTCTGGGGCAGGGTGATGACACCTTTGGCGCAGGCGTGCGAGGAGCTCAGGACGACGTCGTACTCGCTGAGGTCAAAGCGTTCAAATGCCAGCGGCATCTGGTTGAGATAGAACGCATGATGGTGGATGCTGCCGGGCATATGCTGCAGAAAGGAGGTGTTGATCTCCTGGTTGGCGAACTGGGGCACGTTTTCCTGATCCCAGAGCGAGGTATAGATAGGCGACGTGGGATAGAGTTCAGAAAATGCTTGAAGGCAGCGTTCACTGCCACCGAAATTGGTCAGCCAGTCATGGACAAGTGCAATGTTCAATTCAGTATGCTCCGCGGGCAAAGAAGAAACTCTTGAAGGTCAGCAGCATGACCTTCAGGTCAAATCCGAGCGACCAGTTCTCGATGTAGAATAGATCATATTGGAGCCGCTCCGCAATGGAGGTATTTCCCCGCCAGCCATTGACCTGCGCCCAGCCTGTCAGACCGGGCCGGATGGCGTGCCGTTCGAGGTAGAGTGGAAGGTCTTTTTTCAGCTGTTCGACGAAGCGGGGCTGCTCCGGACGAGGCCCGACGACGCTCATGTCGCCCTTCAGGACGTTCCAGAGCTGGGGCAGCTCGTCGAGGTTCGAGGTCCGGAGGAACCGGCCGATGCCGGTCCTTCGTTTGTCATCAGCCGTGGTCCAGTGGACACCCTGTTTTTCTGCGATCTGGTGGTGCATGGAGCGGAACTTCAGGATCCTGAAGACGTGGCCGGAACGGCCGATGCGTTCCTGTCCGTAGAGGATCGGGCCCGGGGAGCTGGCTTTGACGAGCAGAGCGAGGATGACCAGCAGCGGCGATAATACGACGAACCCCATAAGCGATAATGCGATATCGATCAGCCGTTTGATGATCGCTGAGACTCCGCGGAGCGGGAATTTCTTCTGGCTCAGGAGGGGGATCCCGTTGAGGGTTTCGGAGACGGAGAGCCGGGCGGTCAACGACATGACATCAGGGATAAAGGATACCCGTACGCCCTTTCCCTGACAGATGGCAAAGATCTCAGTGGTCTCCTGGTCGCTCAGTGTACCGAGACCGATGATAACTTCGTCGACGCGTTCAGTCTCCAGGATCGCCGGCAGTTCACTCAGGTCGCCGCGATAGGGAAATCCAGCGATCAGTCCCGGGTCATGTTCGATGATCGGGCCTTTGGCTGTCACGGCTGGCATATCTGGTTCAACTGCCGGCAGCGGGCAGTATTCACGTTCCAGGACGCCGGTGACCTGATGGCCGGACCAGCCCCGCTGGCGGATCCCTTCCAGGAACGGGCGTCCGATCTTGCCCAGTGAGCAGAAAAGTGTCCGTTTGGTGCCGATGCCTTTTTTCCAGAGGAGAGAGAGACACAGGTGCAGGAGCAGACGCCCGGCGACGAGCAGGAAGACGCTGATGCTCCAGGCATAGACGATGATGAGCCGGGAAAAGAGGTTGCGTCCCTGGAAAAAGGCAAACACCATGAGCGACAGCAGCCCGAGCGAGGTGCCCTGGAATATACGGTAGGTTTCCTGCGAAGAGGTCCTTTTTTCGATGCGTGAATACTGTCCGGTCACAATAAAGATCAGGATCCAGGAGAGGCTGATCCAGGGAGCGATACGGATGAAGTCCCGGAAGGCGAAATCCAGTACCGGCACTTCGATGAGGTCGAGGCTCGTAGCTACATCGGCCTGGCGCCGGATCACATAGGCACTCACAAAGGAGAAAAATATCGCGAGCGCATCAGTGACGACGAACAGGACCGTGAAGATCCGGTTTAGGGTGCGGGCTTTCATAGAATTCCAGCTCTAGTTCCATGAAGTACAAGTGGGGCACTTGACTTCATGGCGTAGCCAAGACAGGACGCACTTCGATTTCAGTCCCCTGTAGTCAGGCGCTTCGCATGTACTACAGGGCTCGAGAGACTCACATAAGCCGAGTTCTGTACCCCCCGATCTTGTATCGGGGCGCGATCATCTCTCTAGTTCCCAAGTCGCCTCGGGACTCCAGCGTTCCGCTTGCACACGATCCTTCGAGCAGAAGTTATGACCGTATGCATCCATCGGAACTTGCTCCGAAAAGGGTTTACCCATCCCCAGCTTGCGCGAGGGGATAGCGAGCTCTTACCTTCGCTATTTCACCCTTACCCTGAAGTATGCGCGAAGCGCTTCACTACAGGGCGGTTTGTTTCTGTGGCACTTTCCCTACCCTGTACCAGAAGCGCGGACGCTACGGTACAGGACGGCAGCGGTTAGCTGCTTTCCTGCTCTGCGGAGCTCGGACTTTCCTCCCGCCTCAGGCGGGCGACCACTGGTCTCTCGAGCGCGTGAAGTGTACCATGAGGCCACAGACGAGGCAACCACAGGAGCTTCGCTCGGATCTAGGTCTTCCTGATCCTGGTCATGCCCCAGGCAGCGGCCCCGATGACCAGCCCGCCGAGCAGTTCCCGGGCGACCGGTACCTCACGGTAGACCAGGAACGACACGATCAGCGCGAAAACAGGTTGTGTGTTCAGCAGATTGCTGCCGAGGATCGCCGTCACCCGGTCAAATCCGTAGTTCACCAGGTAGGCGATGGCGATATTGAAGATGCCAGCGATGCAGATGACCAGGACGATGCCACCGGTCCAGGTGATTGCCGGCGGACCGTCGACAATCAGTGTCGCGATCGCGAGGAGCGGGATCGCGCAGGCAAAGGACCCGATGGCCATCTCGAAATTGTTCAGGAGCGACGTATGCCATTTGCGTCCGATATAGTTGATGCCAAAGAAGAACAGTGAAATAAGCTCGTAGATCTCTCCCTGGCCCCAGCTGGAGAGCGAATTGAGATCTTTGAGCGAGATCAGCAGTACACCGGCAAAGGTGAGCGTCAGGTAGAGCAGATGCTTTCTGGTCAGGCGTTCGGACAAAAAAATGATCCCCAGGAACGCGGTCATGGGGATCGCATCGATGAACGCGATGTTCGTATATTTGGCATGGTTGATGGCGAGCGTGAACAGCGGCACCGCGATGAGGAAGAACGAGGCACCTCTGAGCATGAGGACCCAGACATCACGACGCGGCAGGCGTTTGAACTTCCGCAGGTCGATCTGCCGGCGGAACACGACCAGTCCGATGAGGAACCCGGCGCAGACGCGGAACAGCACCTGCTGATAGACCGTCAGCGAACCGTTCAGATACCGCGCCCAGAGCCCCATGCAGGATTGGGCTGCTGCGACGAGGATGAGCGCAATAGTTCCTTTCTGCAAGGTGGTGAGCGGTCTCATCGTCCTCTGTCCATGGCTTCATTGGCGAGGCGGTCAGCGTGGCTGTTCTTTTCCCTCGGGATATGTTTAAAGGTGACCTGCTTCAATCCGATCAGTTCGACAGCCTGGAGATACAGTTCCTTCAGCCCGGGGTTCTTGACCTTGTACCGGCCTTTCATCTGTTCCACGATGAGCTCGCTGTCCAGGTAGCAGGTGATGCTCTGTGCGTTCAGCTCGTTCGCTTTGGTGAGCGCAGTGAGCAGTGCGCGGTATTCTGCTTGGTTATTGGTCATCTCACCGAGATACAGGCTGATCTCGGCGAGTACCTGGCCAGTTGCCTGGTCGAGGACGACTGCCCCGGCCCCGGCTGGTCCAGGGTTGCCACGGGCACCGCCGTCGGAATAGGTAATGAGGTGAAGCATGGGAGTCCGAGGTAAGAAGTAGGAAGTACGATGTACGATGTAGGAAGTACGAATGTGGTTAGAAGGTTTTCCAGGTTGTGTGGAGTGTCCAGACTTTAGCGCCGAGGAGTTCGTATTTTTGCATGAGAATATCGCATAATTCACGGGTTATATATTCGCAATCACGGCAGAATAAGAGCCAGGACTTGGTTTCTTCGATAGAGCCAAGAGAGTCAATGAGATGTCGTTTGAAAGAATTCTCATATTGACGTTTGCCCCAGCCTTCGGCGATGTTCACCGCGCATGATCGAGATGAACGCCTGATCTGGTCTGTCAATGAATACTGCTCATCTCGAGGAAACGTTCTGGTCACGGTAAATATTTCCATCGCCAATGCGTGAGCAATGGAATATACCTCTAGATCTTGAAATGATTTTATCGGCGTCTTGATGGTTGTCATACCTCGTACTTCCTACATCGCATTTTATTCCACAACATGCGCGTAGATGAGGTTGGTG
This sequence comes from uncultured Candidatus Saccharibacteria bacterium, assembly GCA_964406175.1. Lineage (GTDB taxonomy): Bacteria > Patescibacteriota > CG2-30-54-11 > CG2-30-54-11 > CG2-30-54-11 > CG2-30-54-11. The sequence goes on along the minus strand of CAYOQW010000049.1, from coordinate 478 downwards.
CTGCCGGCTTCGTAGGCTCCCTTGATACCGGCGGTGATGACGATGATGTCACCGGTGACGAGCTGGTCAGAATCCTTCATGAGCGCGATCGCTTCATCAGCCATGACCTTGAAGTTCTTGTCCGGATGGACCCGGATGCTATCCGGGGTGACCCCGTGGACCAGAAGCAGCTGGCGCTGGACGATGCCATAGGGAGAAGCACCTTTGATAGGCATACCTGGCCGGAATCTCGCGACATTGCGAGTGGTGGACCCCGAGGTCGTCAGCGTGAGAATGAGCTTGGCGCCGATCTCCCTGGCGAGGTCACACGCTTGTCTGGCAACTGATTCAGTAACTGTCTTGATCAGTCCGAAATGCAGTTTGCGTTTCAGTGTGCCGTCATGAAGTTTTGACTCGGTGTGTTTCACGATCCTGGACATGGTGAGGACGGCTTCGACTGGATATTTACCGCTGGCGGTCTCACCGGACAGCATGATGG
>CAYOQW010000048.1:0-7910 GCA_964406175.1 uncultured Candidatus Saccharibacteria bacterium | reverse complement strand
TCCTGGCTCTTTTTGTCGTACTCGGAGAGGAGCGTCAGGATATTGTCGGTGCTCAGCTTTTCGACCGTGCCCAGGTCGAACATCATGCCCTGATTCTGCTTTTTGAGTTGTTCCGCTAGTTTCCCCTGTGACATTCGCATGACTAGTTCGACATTCCGGCGATTGAGTTTGTCGTTTTTGTCCAGAGAAACGATGATGTCACGCGTTGTCTCCGGGGTCTGTTCATACTTCATGCCCATGCGTGCATAGGAGAGCACATCCTCACTAGGTATGGTTCCCTCAGCGATCTTGACCTGCAATGCCGTGTCAGAATTGACCAGCTTCCACAGGAAGTCGTAATGGTCGTAGGAGTAGCCTTTGACCATGTTCTGCTTCTGCACCGCAGGAGTCTGTCCCTCTGATCGTGCTTCGCTGATGCTCTTGGCCATGTCGAGAGTACTTTCGTACTGTCCGCCCTTCTCCCTCACGATGAACGGCTGATCCACGACACCTTCCTGATATCCTTTCTCGTAGACCGATCGTTCTGTCCCTTTCCCTGATTCGGTGATGCGTGGCTGGAACTGTGCTTCTCTGACCAGCTTTCCTGTTTCTATCGTGCCTTCCTGAAACTTGTTGCCAAACCGGTCGCTGAGCACCTCGGATGAAATAGCTGCTGGCTTCACGATAATCGTGCCCTGGATATTCTCCGACGTTGCTGTGCTGCTGATGGTCTCAGATCCCTTCCCGTGCGTGAAAGTCTGATTCGATGGCATCATTTGTCTGTAGAGACGGAGAATGACCTCGGCCTGAGGCTTCTGGTCTTTTGGCAGCCGGTCTTTTAATTTGGTCACTTCGGAGATCTTCTCCTCCAGCGGTATCTTGCTCCGCATGACTTCTTCGATCTGGATCAGTTCCGGCATTCTCTCGGGCATTGATTCGGTCTTTGCCGGAGCCGGAGTGGACTTTTCCCCTGGGAACATATCCCCGATGGTCGGATTGTTGCGGTTCGCTTGTTCTTTTTTGATACCGGGCTCCTGCATAGTCTGCATCATGGCTCCCTGGCCGACCTGAAGCAGAATAGGATAGATCGCTTTCCCAAATGCTTCCCAGTCACCCTTCTGGATGGAGTCCCAGACGACGGTAGAGACCGGCTTTTCGACGATTTCACCTTTGTCATTTTCGACGGTCATTTTGTTCTGGCTGGCAAAGATGCTGTCCAGTAGAGCGTTGACACCATACCGCGCCCAGGACTGCCCTAGATTGTCTGAGAGAGGCGCTATAATGTTCTGGAGAGTGTTGAGAGTAGCGTTGCCCGACATTCGTTTGATGTTCTGCTCCGGGGTCTGCTCCACATTGTAGTTATCCAGTTCGAATCCAACTGATTGCAGGGCTGCCCCCACGCCACGCTGGAGCGTTCCGGGACTCAGAAGCTGATTGAGTATCGTCCTGCCGATATTGCCCGTCTGCTGCGTCGGTACAGGGGCTCCTTTCATGATCTTCAGACCGGTCAGACGCACGAGAGGACTCACCTCATCGAGTGTCTTGCTGATGACTTCCTGCTCGCTTGGGACTGTGAATCCCCGATCAGCTACCTCTGCCCCCGACTGCATTTCATTTAAGGCATCGCGATAGACCTTCTTTTTCCCCGGATCGGTCTCATTTTCGTACTTGGTGAGCAATTCGTTTCGGCGTGCGGTATTGGCATCGACGGCTCTCACCGATTTGTCATTTGACCCGATTCCTGCTATCCCCCGTGAGGTCGTGTCTACATAGCCTGGGGTGGCTTTGGCGAGATCGATCAGAGGCTTGATGCCTTTGAACTCCAGTACCATGTTGCCGGCTCCCTTCAGGACTTCCCCCCCGAAGCTGCCGATCTGCTCGATCAGACCCTTTGCCTTTTCCCCCTCTGCCGGCATATCCCCTCTCTGGATCACACGCGAGAGGATCTCCATCTGGTTCTTTCCGGCCATCCACTCCGAGATATCTTTTTCGTTCAGCTGGGCATTGGAAGCCACAGAGATGGTGAGGAGAGGACGCATATTCTCCGGAGCATTTTTGATGAGATCGGCATTGTCGCTGACTCTCTGATAGACAATGGCTTTTCTCTGGCTGTAGAGATCCCCGGTCTCCAGATTTGTCCCCAGATTGATGTCATACTTCTTTTCTTGATCGTTATGCAGCTGCTCTGCATAGGTGTTCGATTGCTCCACAGTATCAAATTTCCCCAGATATTCACCTGTTTGTTTATAGTGGTCGACGGCTTCCTGATTTGTCATGACGCTGTTAAGCCCGGCACGCACGGTCGGGATTAACACCTGTTTCCCATCCTCTCCTATGCTGATCGATCTGACAGTGCTTATTGATCCATCCGGATTCTTTACGACGGGTCTGTTGTTCAAATCGATATTTCCCATACCAGTGACTGGCTTCTGATGACTTTTCAGCCATTCGCTCATAGTCGGCGCTTTTGTCGCAGGCTTCGGGATCTCAATCTGCGGTTTGCTGTCGATCGTGAGGTTCGGGGTCGTATTTTGCCATCCTCCCCACATTTCTCCGATCGTAGAGGCTCCCGTGCTTTTTGCCGGACTGGGAGCAGCCGCAGGGACAGCCTGCAGTTTTGTCCCCAGGGTGGCTTTGACCGCGACTCCAGCCGTGGGTCGTTGCTCGGGAGCGACGGCGACCGCAGGCTTTGCTGCTTTGACCTGTTCTGCGATCTTCTTGCCCCTGTCGAGCAATCCCTTGATTGTATTGACCAGTGAGAGTGCCATCCAAACTCCTTGTTATTGCTTTTTTACGCCCCAGTTTGGTGTGTCTTCCAATATCTTTCGAAAAATAATTCCCCCGCCTGCCTGGGTAGCATCATTTGCTGTGTCCGCTGTTGAGGTAGGGTCATATGGGACTATCTGGGTGGGGTCTTTTTGATTGAAAAACCCGGTCGTTCTGTTTTCGTAGATTGGGTATCCATCCTGATCGACACCTACCTGTACTCTTTCGGTTATGGCTGACCAGCTGGGGAGGCTGGATGATGATCCCCCACTCTTCGTCGCGGAAATCCGGCTTGTCTCGGCATTGAACAGATTGAGTTGGAACTCGCTCTCCCACTGTGCAGAGTCGGTCGCGGCTGCATCCTGCTGAAGGGCGAGTTTCATCTGCTCGATCTCTGCCTTGCTCATGCTGTCGAGCATGCCGGAGATCGTGGAGACATTGTCCTTGGTTCCCTGTATGGCCGCTTGCTTGCCCTGGACTTCCATATTGAGCGCAGTACCCATTTCCCCCAGGGATGTGTTGTAGGAGGTGGCTTTGGCGTTCCTCTGCTCGATCAGGTTGTTGATATCGGCATTGGCTTTGTCCTCGATGACTGATGTCTCTCCTGTGATATTGGCCGCGCTATAGTTTGGATTGCGCCGCACCTTGGCGATACTCTCGTCTCGGGCTGCCTTCTTGGCCGCGATGTCAGAGTCCAGTGTGGCGATGGCGGTCTTGATGGTCGGTAGTTCGCTCTTGTCGTAGGCTTTCTGATAGGCAGTGGTGAGCCAGGTCGCGAATTCTCCGTTCTGCTCGGTGAGATCTCCGACCTCATTGCCAAACACCATACGGAGAGTATTGGCATCCATCATGTCTCCGGACGAGATGTCGGCCAGACCGACGCGGTTGTTGATCTCCCCCCAGTCATTCGATCCGTACGCCTGGAATGCGGACTGCTCGTTCGGGAAGATGTAGTTTTTGTCCCCCAACTTGAACCCGTATCCGCTACCCTGCTTGTAGATGTCATTGGTGATGGCTGCACCGGGTTTGATGTCCTGCTGCCAGGAGGCTCCATACTCGGCTGCCGGCTGACTGGGATCTCCGTACTGATGGACGATCTTCCCGGTCTTGTCCTGGACAAATACCGTGGGATCTTCCCCGAAGTTGACCAGTCGAGATCCTTCACCATAGTTCTGGGTGAATGTAGGATTGATCGTAGCAGGGGCAGGTGCTGCCGGAGGTGGAGTGGTGACCGGTGCGGTCACAGGAGCAGTCACTGGGGCCGGTGTCGTAGCGGGAGCCGCAGGCGGTGGAGTTAGCGTGATAGTCTGGGTCGGAGTGATCTGATCCGGAGCAGGTGCCGGCGCAGCAACAGACTGGTTGTCCACCTCTAGCATTTTCCCGAGCAGCGCCGTGTTCTGCTCAGCCGTGCCGGCATAGATGTTGGCGCTCCCAAGTCCGTGCTGTTCGTACATCCCTGCGCGTTCTTTGAGGGTAGGGAGCTTCATCCCTTTGCTGCCGTAGTACTGATTGAGATTGGTGACTGCCATGGTTATGCTCCTTTTTCTAATTTGGCTATTTTGTCTTGGAGAGTGAGTATCATTACGTAGGCCTCTTTGAGACCGCCCATGAGCCAGCTGGTGGTCGCGATCTCGGATGTCCCCCGGTGCTCCTCGGGATCTTTTCCCTCGGCCAGAAGTTTGGTTTTGTCCTTTCCTGTGGCTATGCGCTGTACTTCGACCGGCAGGCTGGTCTTTTCGATGTAGGGTCTCCCCGTTTTGGCGTTGATCTTGGTTGAGGCTGTCATGTAGAGCAGGGCTTCGAGATCAGATACCCGTTTCTCTTTGCCCTTTTCATCAAGAACGGTCATTCCCTCGTCAAACCAGGAGTGAGAGACGGTCACATAGTCGTCCGAGATCATCTGCCCCCAGGCGAGTCCCCAAGTCCCTACATTCCCGGTTTTGTCCGCTACTGGGTGCATGGCGGTCGAATAAACTCCTACCGCGCCGGCGAGATGGATAGACCCGTCAGAAACCAGGCGCAAAGCGGCATCTGCATCAGAGTAGATATAAATTGCGCTGTCGCGGAAGTAGAGAGGGGTCGCTCCGCTCAGTGTCCATGCTCCGGAGATCGATCTGCTCGCAGTGATATCGGCGATGTTGGCCGCCGTGATGCCCCCGTAGGAAGCAGCGGTCAGCGCTCCGGAAACAGCGAGGGTCGATGACATGGTGACCGCTCCGGTTACTCCCAGGGTGGAACTGAGCGTTGCCGCTCCGGTTACTCCCAGGGTGGAACTGAGCGTTGCCGCTCCGGTTACTCCCAGGGTGGTGGAGACAGTCAATGCCCCCGTGATCGCTGTCGCTCCTGCGATGCGGATCTGCGTGGCGGCCACGATGTCCAGATAGTTGGCGTTGGCTGAATAGATATAAGTGGCAGTATCGCGGAACTGCAGCTTGGTCGTGGTTCCGTAGGTTCGTGCTCCTGTGATGGTCGTGGCGGCTGTTTTATCGCAGAGGTTGGCGGAGGTTATCCCACCGAATGAAGTAGCCGTGAGCGCCCCGGTGATGACTGTGGCTCCTGCGATGCGAATGCCCACATCGGCGGCGATGTCGAGGTATCCATCGTTCGCCGAATTGATGTAGATAGCAGAATCGCGGATCTGTAGTTTTGTGGTGGTGTCCAGGGTGTAGACCCCTGTCAGAGTTGTGGCGGCGGTTTTGTCGCACAGGTTGCCATGAGTTACTCCCCCGTACGATGCCCCGGTGATCGCGCCGGTGACCCCGAGCGTGGTAGAGACGGTGAGTGCCCCCGTGATGGCCGTGGCTCCTGCAATACGGATGCCCGTGTCAGCCACGATATCCATGTAGCCGTCGGCTCCGGAATTGATGTAGATGGCCGTATCACGGTATTGCTGCTTCACATTGGTATCCCATGTCCAGACACCTGTAATGGTGGTGGCAGCGGTCTTGTCCATCAGGTTGGCCGAGGTTATACCCCCGAACGAAGTAGCCGTCAATGCTCCTGTGACTGCCGTGGCTCCGGAGATCCGAATGCCGGTTGCCGCTACGATGTCGATATAGCCCGCGTTCAGGGACTGCATATAGGTCGTGGCATCCCGGAATATGATCTTTTTGGTGGTTCCCCACGTCCAGTCATTCGCGATGGTCTGGGCAGCTGATTTGTCGCACAGATTGGCTCCGGTGATCCCGGCCACCGTGGTGGCAGTGAGTGCCCCTGTGATGGCCACCGCACCGGTCATATTGATGCCGGTTGCGGCCACGATGTCGATATAGCCCACAGAGCCGGAGTTGATGTACTGGGTCGCGGCTCTGAATATCATCTTGGTCGCCGTTCCGAGCGTGGTATCGTTTCCAAAAGTGACCGGCGCATTCATGTCGATGGCCACATCAGCCGTCAGATCCAGATGCCCGTCATCGAGCGAGGCGATGGATATTCCGGCATCCCGGAACTGCACCCCGTAGGTGGTACCAAAAGCCAGCGTCGCGACCTGAGACGGCAGATGCGTCATCTGGTAATCCAGCGTCGTCGTCACCGCAGACGAATTGACACCAATCTTGGTCTGTACCGCGACCATAGCGGTCTGGAGGTCGTTTATGTGCGCCGCCAGTACATCGGTAGTGTTGTCTACTTTTGTGGTGAATGCATCGAGTGAGGTTGGGAATGCCATGGTGTTCTCCTGAAATTAGAAGTCTGCTTCAAAAACCATTATTTTATTTGATACTCCCGCGGCAGATAATGCATATGGTCTAAATTGTGTTAATCCAGACGCGACAGTACACCCAATCATCAGAGCATCAAGGTTGCTACCAGCATTCACTGCTAATGCAGTGATAACGACTCCACTGCTTGCACCGTCATACAGTTGCCAATCAGAAGCTGTATAAGTCCCCATGGTTGGGGTTATTCTAAATTGGGTAGATGTTTTAATTGTTAAAAAAGCAGTAGTGGTAGTACGTGCTGTTCCAATACCTACATAGGATGACGTAGCACTGCAATCGGGAACATAACAATATCTTCTACTTGCTTTAAACTCATCATCGTAAGACTTCGGGCAAAATGGTAGAGCATACTCACCGGCACACAGCTGGACTTGAGCGATATCAATAGTCCCAGAGCCTCTATAGGTTTCGGCTGATGCAGCATTGTACCGTGTTTTAAAATTTGTTCCCCACATTATTCCAAATAATAGTGTCAAGGTATCATCGTTTGCAGTTCCAAATGCTTTTGCTACCAAGGTGTTAGTTGTGAATGTGTAGGTATATTTCACCCAGGACGAAGTCAATGTGACATTATTCCCATTAATAATTTCTAGAGAAGTCGGAGAACCACCAGTGCCATAGTTCTGTTGGAGTGAGAATCCGAGCACTTTATTCGCAATGCTACTTCTAGCCCAAAAGGATATCGTTGTTTTTTTCCCATTTCCACAAAGAAATCTATTCCCGTGTTCGATATAAGTTCTTAATACTCCAGTGGAATTTGCTCCAAGACTCGTTCCCGCGCCATTGGTAGTGAGCCTTGAATAGTAAAAGGCATTTGGGATATCTCCTGGGGTCAGGGTCTCTTTTGTCCTCGTAAGAGTTGGCAGAGTACCACCATCCTTGCTGTGATAATCCTGCCACCGATCAGCTACATACAGAGCGGCTGCATCTGCGATAGTTCCGGTTATTCCTCTCTGCCATACATCGAAATTTCCATTGATGACCGCCTGCCTAGCCATCGTTCCCATGTGCGGAGCGGTTGAAGCGGCGATAGCAGCTGCCGTCACAAATTTTGCATCATCTGTTCCGGTATCAATTTCCGCCCCGGTTGCCTTGACTACATCTCCGGTGTTCGTTCCTGATACCGTCGCGTCTCCGGACACGGTAAGAGTTTTTGAGGTTGTTCCCCCTGCGATGGTGAAACCTGTTGCTGCCGCCGTGAGCGTGAGACCCTGATAACTTGTCGCGGTCAAAGCGCCGGTGACGGCAGTTGCACCATTGATGCGGATGCCCGTATCGGCCACGATATCCATGTAGCCGTCATTCGCGGAACTGATCGAGATCGCAGAATCACGAAATTGCAGCTTGGTCGTGGTTCCGAGGGTTTTTACCCCGGTGATAGTGTCTGCTGTACCCAATCCCATTAGGGTATCGGTAGCATTCGGTAGCTTGGTGACCGCTGAATCT
>CAYOQW010000047.1:0-8024 GCA_964406175.1 uncultured Candidatus Saccharibacteria bacterium | reverse complement strand
GGGCTCTGGTGGTGGACCGGCACGAGGTCACCGCAGGTATTGAGGCTGCGGCGATCGCCAGACGCAAGGGGATCCCTTGTGTCTTCGACCCCTCGACCCGGGTCGACGACCAGATAAAGGAGATGCTTACTCTGGTCAGTTATCCGGTGTTACCTATCGGGTTTATAGAAAAATTCACCGGGGAAAAGGATCTCGTCAAAGGTGCAAGAAAGGTTTTGAAGAACGGGGCGGAGGCTGTCGTCGTCACTTGCGGTGAACGGGGAAGTCTGCTCGTCACCGCCAAAAACGATATGTTCCTCGATCCGTTCAAGGTCAAGATCGTCGATACCCTGGGAGCAGGAGACGTGTTTCACGGGGCCTTCGCGTATGCCCTCATGCAGGAGTGGAGCCTCGATAAAGCCTGCATTTTTGCCAATGCGGTCGCCGCTCTCAAATGCCGGCATCTGGGCGGACGCAGAGGTATCCCGACCATGTCGCAGGTCAGCAGTTTTCTCAGACGCAATGTGCATAACTTCGTTTAGTAGTCATGAGGACCATGTGGCTGGTATCCCGAGATCCTATCGAATCTGTCCCTCCATCATCGCCGGTGACTTCATGTCCATGGGCGAAGCCATGGATGAACTCGCGCTTTCAGGATGCGAGCATGTACATCTCGATATCATGGATGGGCATTTTGTCCCGCAGATCACCTTTGGGGCCAAGGTCGTCCATGATGTCTGCACCCGCTTCCCGGGTTTTACCGATTGTCACTTGATGGTCACGGATCCAGAATCGCAGGCAGCAGCCTGCGCCGAGGCCGGAGCGGACCTGATAACAGTGCATGCAGAGTGCTTTGAAGAGTGGGGAGGCGACCAGGGAAGTCTGAAGGCTATGCTGGCTCAGATCGCAGACTTAGGCGTCCTTGCGGCTGTTGCTGTGGACGGCCCGACCGTGGACCTGTCGCCGCTTGAGTCTGTGCTTTCTTCTATTGATATGGTGCTAATAGCCACAGGCAAGGTCGGAAAGGCCGGCCAGAACCTGGATGCTGCGTGCCTCGCCAAAGTTCAGTCAATCCGGGCCTTTGAGGGCGGGTCTGATATCGATATCATGGTCGATATCGGGATCAATCTCCAGACCCTGGAGCAGGCAGTGAAAAGCGGTGCCAACTGGTTCGCTGCGAGTTCCGCGGTTTTTCAGCACCCGGAGGGCCCTGGCGCCGGTTTCCAGTCCATGAACCAGCTTTTACTGAGTTTTATCTGAGGAGATATCCATCATGTCGAATTCCCATAAACTGCAGAAGAAATACCGCTGGGTCTGGATCCTGCTGACCATTATTCTGGTCATGAGCATGATCGCTCCCATGCTGGCTGGTCAGAATTACTAAGAAGTTTGTATGACAGCACCGTTGCTCCTCGACGAACCAGTTGATCGGATCTCAGGTATCGGCGACCGCCAGAAGACGAAGCTCTCCAGGCTTCATATTCATACCGTACGGGATCTGATATTTCATTTTCCGCGCCGGTATGATGATTTCAGCGAGATCGTCCCGATCCGCCAGCTGAGGGCCGGTGCACAGCAGACGGTACGCGGGGTGCTGTGGCATGTAGAGAATGCGAACAGCCGCCGGGGACTCCGGATGCTGAAGGCGACGGTCGTCGACAGCACCGGAGTGGTCAATCTGGTCTGGTTCAATCAGCCCTATCTGAAGGATCAGCTGAAAGAAGGCCAGGAACTGCTGGTTTCCGGGACAGTTGATGTATATCGGGGTATCCTTTCCTTTAATAATCCGGGTTTTGAACCTGTTCCCGCTGTGGCAGCCGGCAGTTCTCCGGACGGAGCAGGAATTGCTTCTCTGCACGTGGGGCGGATCACGCCTGTCTATCCTGAGACCGAGGGTGTCACTTCGAAATGGCTCCGTACCCGGATCCGTATGGCGATCGACCAGACACTGGAGCAGGTCGAAGAACGTTTGCCTGCCGAATTGCTCGCCCGTCAGGGAATGATCGGGATCAGGACGGCTGTGGAGCAGGTCCATTTCCCGGATGATCAGAAGCTCTTGGCTCGGTCCCGAGAACGTCTGGGATTTGATGAGCTGTTCTTCTGGCAGCTGAGATCACTGTTGAGAAAAAAGGACTGGAAGAGCGCCCGCAAGGCTTTGCCTATGATGATCCAGACGGAGGTCTTGAAAGCATTTCGAGCCGCATTGCCTTTTGAACTGACCGAGTGCCAGCGGCGCTCAATCAGGGAAATCCTTGAAGACATCAGATCGCCTGCCCCGATGAGCCGGCTGCTCGAAGGGGACGTGGGGTCGGGCAAGACCGTGGTTGCCGCAGCCGGTCTTCTGAACGCAGCAGCCCAGGGAGCTCAGGGCGCTTTGATGGCGCCGACCGAGATCCTGGCAGAACAGCATTTCCGGAGCCTCGTTCCACTCCTGGGCCCGCAGGGGACGACGGTCGCGCTCCTCACCAGTGCCAGGGCGCAGCTGTCAGGGGCTGGACCGGAAGAGATCAGCCGGAAAGATCTTTTGGAACAGATCGCAGCAGGCAAGGCATCTGTCGTGGTCGGTACTCATGCCTTGATCCAGGAAGATGTCGTGTTCAAAGCACTTGCGCTCGTGGTTATCGACGAACAGCATAGGTTCGGTGTAGAACAGCGCAAAGCGCTCATGTCCAAGGGGGCAGCACCCGACGTCCTGGTGATGACCGCGACGCCGATCCCGCGTTCACTGGCACTCGCCCTTTTTGGCGATCTGGAGCTCAGTATCCTCGATGAAATGCCCAAAGGCAGGAAGATCATCATCACCGAGGTCGTCCATGTGGATCAGCGCCTCCGGGTCTACGCAGAAGTCAAACGGCAGCTCGATGCCGGCCGTCAGGCTTTTGTCATCTGTCCTCTGGTCGAAGAATCAGAGACCCTGGAGGTGAAGGCTGCGACCGAGGAATTTGATCTGCTGCAGAGAGGTGTTTTTTCAAACTATAAACTGGCCCTGCTGCATGGCCGGATGAAGTCCAGGGACAAAGATGCGGTCATCCAGGCTTTCCGGGCAGGGGAGTACGATATGCTGGTAAGCACATCAGTGGTCGAGGTCGGGGTGGATATACCCAATGCCACGGTCATGCTCATCGAGGGGGCTGAACGGTTCGGCCTGGCGCAGCTCCATCAGTTCCGCGGACGGGTAGGGCGCGGCAGCGAGCAGTCTTTCTGTTATCTCTTTGCGACCACGAACGCGCCGGAGTCCGAACAGCGTCTCAGAGCCATGGTCCGCTGCCATGATGGTTTTCAATTGTCGGAGGAAGATCTGAAGCTGCGGGGACCAGGTGAAGTATTCGGGACCAGACAATCGGGGATCCCTGATCTGCGGATGGCGTCGCTTCTGGATGCAGTGTTGATCAAACGGGTACGAGAAGAAGCGGAGCAGTGGGTGCAGAAGACTGATTGTCTGCAGATCTTCGGTGCAGGGCTGACCGCGGCCGGTGACGGCTCTCTGGTCTGGAATTGACCTTGAGATCTCAACTTGTCTGGGCCATGAAGCTATGATACCGTACAACGGTATATCGAGGGGGTACCATGTCTGCAAAACGTGTTTCTCAGCTGTTCATCATTCTGGCTGGTCTGGGCTGCCTTTTTGGTATCGGGATCCTGACCGGCTACAAGTATCCACAGGTCCTGGGGCTGTCAGCACGCTACGAAGGCCTCTCGGCCCGAGATGCCACGGATCTCAATAACAAGGGGCTCAGTTCTCTCATCACAGAGACCAATGATGCTCATGTGTTTGATATCTTCTGGGATGTCTGGGAGCTGGCAGAAGCCAAGCATTACGCCAGTCCTGCAGACCCCAAGCTTCTCATGTACGGAGCGATCAATGGAGTCCTGCAGTACGGCCTGAAGGATCAATACTCATCCTTCATCACCCCGGCCATCCGAGCCAGAATGTCGGATTCCCTCGGAGGCAATGACGCAGGCATCGGGCTTGAGATGGACAAGAACGCCCGTCAGCTTACGGTCGTCGCTCCCCTGGCGTCCAGCCCGGCCGAACGGGCAGGACTTCTGCCCGGCGATATCATCACGTCCATCGATGGGGCGTACACCGAGGAAATGTCCGTACTGGAGGCTGCGAGCCTGATCCGGGGCCCTCTGGGCACGGCTGTTACACTGGAGATCCTCAGATATTTCGATGATGGAACGTTTGAAGAGCTCAGCGTACCGGTGACCAGAAGCAAGGTCGTCGAGGAGACGCTGTCCTGGCAGGACATGGGTGACGGGATCTTCTATATCAAGGTGCGAAGCCTGTCTCCCGAAACGCAGACCCAATGGACCAACGCGGTTTCGGTCATACTCGCCAATTCCCCGAAAGGCATCATTCTCGATATCCGCAGTAATGCCGGCGGGTCGACCGAGCCAGTAGCCACCATTGTAAGTGAGTTCGTTGCTGAGGGGACCGTCTACAAGCTCGACCGGGGCGAGGGTTCGACCAGCGAGATCCCGGTCAATGGTACGGGGCGACTACTGGACGTACCTCTGCGGGTACTCGTGAACCGGGGGACGGCCAGCGCGGCGGAGATGATCGCCGGCTCCTTGAAAGACCACCAGCGTGGTCAGCTCCTCGGTGAGAGGACGTTCGGCAAGGGTGTGATGCAGGATATCATCGACATCACCGTACCCGGAGAAGTGGGACCCGGGGCTCTCAATCTGGTCGTGGCCAAGTGGTATACCCCGACCGGTACCTGGATCCAGGATACCGGCATCGTGCCCGATAACGAAATGAAAGCCAGGGACCCGAATGATACTGAAAAAGACCTGGTCCTCCAAAAGGCGTTCGAGCAATTGACCGCACCCGTGACCGTCGAGGCGCAGAATTAACTTTGATCACGATCAGAGAACACCCATGAAGAAACTTCTTATCATCCTGACCACGCTTTTTGTCTGCATTATCACCATCACGAGCGGGATCTATGTCGGCTACCGGCACCCTGAATGGCTGGGTCTGAAGAAAAGCGGTGAGGTCGTCAAGGTGCGTATCAATACCGGCAACAGAACTGGCGGGTTGACCACAGACAGCGCCCAGTACCAGGAGATAGATTTCAGTGCGTTCTGGGATGCCTGGGACATCATCCGGACGCGTCATGTCAATCGTCCAGGCGATACGAATGAGCTGATCTACGGTGCCATCAATGGTATGCTCCAGTACGGGTTCAACGATCAATTTTCGAGTTTCCTGCCGCCGCTGATCAACGAAGTGGCGTCCGAGGACCTGAGCGGCAGTTTCTCTGGTGTGGGTATCGAGCTGGAGATGATCCAGGGCAAGGTCACGGTAGTGGCTCCGCTAAGCGGCACGCCGGGCGAAAAGGCCGGTATCCTCTCGGGCGATATCATCACCGCGATTGACGGAGAGGTCATCGATGGCCTCACGCTGCTGGAGGCGGTCCGCAAGATCAGAGGTCCGTCCGGAACCGATGTGGTCCTGAGTATTTCCCGGGCGCTCGACACGGGAGAGATCAAGGACTTTGACCAGACGATCACGCGGGGTACTGTAGATGTGAAGAGCGTGGACTGGGAGGCAAAGGATAACGGGATATATGTGATCAAGATCCGGAATTTTGCCGGCGATACAAACCGCGAGTGGGACGCCGCCGTCGCTGAGATAGCGCAGAAGTCACCGCAAGGGATAGTGTTGGACCTCAGGAACAATGCCGGCGGCTACGTGAATTCAGCGGTTCATATCATCAGCGAATTCGTCCCGTCCGGGGTCGCGGTGACCGAGGACTTCGGTGGCAAGGACCGGGAAGATCTGCGGGTCACCGGTCAGGGCAAGCTTTTCAATATCCCGGTGATGGTACTGACCAACAAGGGGACCGCCAGCGCTTCCGAAATGCTGGCAGGAGCCCTGCAGGATACCGGACGCGGCAAGCTCATCGGCGTTCGGACTTTTGGCAAAGGCGTGCTGCAGGAAATATTTGATGTAAAGGTTGCCGGCGAGACCGAGGACGCATCCGTGCGTATCGTCACTGCCCGCTGGTATACCCCCAATGGTACCAATGTTGAGTACAAGGGCCTCTCGCCCGATATCGAGGTCAAGACCACTATCGAACAGTACGATGCGGGCGTAGACCCGGTCATGGATAAAGCTATGGAACTTCTAGGTCAGTAAGCTGTTCATTTGATGATGAAAGGACTTGCAGGATCGTTTCGCAGGCGTGGAATCGGTCTGCTTTTTCGTGAACATTCAGATCTGGCCTGTCGTCCAGCCGGTGTTTCACGCTGTCAAAAAGTTCTTCTCGCACTGCAGCGGCCTTGCGGGCAAGTGTTCGTTGCTGGAGAATGGACTGCTCGCACTTGAGAATGACGATGCAGGAGCAGTGAGACAGAGTATCAAATGTTCTCAGCCTGCCCAGCGACGCTTCGAGGCTGCGTGGCCATTTTTCTTCTGATCTGTTCTTTTGCTCTTCCAGGGCTGAGATCCTTGCTTTGCGAACGGATTCCATTCTGGCCGCGGTGGTCTGGGCAGCCTCAAAAGCGCCCGACAGAATGTCTGGAGTTCCAGGGCCAAGATATGCAAAGGTTGCTATATGTTCACCATTGACAGGGCCTGCCTGGTCAAGGGCTTCTCTCATATACGAGGGAAGATCAAACCTGACCTCAGCAGAGTGAACTTCAGAGACTGTGAAGCGATCAGTGCTTTGCACTCTGATATTTTTGGTGTCAGTCAGGCGGTCCTTGAGAAGGAGGGCTCGCCTGTCTAGCTGCTGGCCCGCACTGCTGAGCAGGTCCTGGTAGGAAAGGAGAGCGGTCAGGGTCCTTGCCTCGGGATGAGAGGGTTCCGTTGGTAGTGAGTACTCCAGACCTCGCGCCACATAGACCCGAGTTGGGTTCGCCTTCCAGCCACCCGGCAACCGCGGTCGATAAAACAAGGTGAGAAAATCACGGAGCAGCGTAGGATCATTGTGCAGGACGTCGATAGCCCTGTCCAGGGAAAGGATTGAGATCCTGTCTGGAAGCTCCAATTTCTTCCGTTGCTTTTCCAGATCTTCATCACTTATTGGCCAGGACGCTCCCAATTCATCGAGGCAGGGTTCGTCAATAACAGCTTCAGTCTCTTGCTCCTTTGGCGCGATCAGGCCGTTATTTCTCTTCTTGAAGGTCTGAAGTCGCTGTCTGATCCTGACCGTAGCCTCTACGACCACATCACGCAGCCAAGTGGGGGCATTGTGAGCCTGGCGGCCCAGAGTGCCGTCTTCAAAAAGCGCTCCTGTACCAGTCAGATAGAGATCGGTGCGTTCGTTTTGCAGGATAAGAGTTACTCTAACCAACCAGGCGTTGGCGTCGCGAGGATGCGGGACATTGACCATCCAGACTTCCTGCAAGCCAGCCTGTCGGGCGGGATGGTTTGTACTGAAACGGACAGTTTCTCCGTAAGCGTCGGTAACGAACTGCGCTGGTTCTGGTGGGGCAGGTACTGATCGCTCGGGTTCGCTCCGGGCGAGACCAGCAAGCGCGATGAACGGTTCTTCTGCTGGGAGCCGCGATTCTAGTGCCTGGAAGTGGGCTCGTTTCTTTTCTAGACGGTTTTGTTCAAAAACGGCGACCTGATCGGGGGTAGTGGGCATCTCTGGCTCGATGAAGCCACTGTTGACCTCTCGCTGCTCTGTGACCCCGGCATGAAACGGTACAAGTATTTCTGAAGTCAGCTGATTGGCCAGGATGTTCAGGACCCGGGCCAGGAGCTGCTCCGGAAGCTCCCCCTGGGGAGAACCTTGGATTGCGCCGGAAGCGGCGTCTATCTCTATCACTTCCTGGGTCGCGGCATCGAACAGGTCGATGGTCACCCGAATGATCAGCAACGCGGAAATATATATGCCGAGCGAGGCGGGAATGGGAGATCCGGGTTCTCCAATATCGCGAACCAGAGAGCCCTGGGCCGTGCGTCGGCCCAGCTCTTGTACTCTGATCGCGAGGAGCATGGCTGCATCATTCAGCTCTTGATGTTCGATGGTCGCGAGGGGGGCAGGTGCTTCGGTTGGGTCGGGCGGTGAGGGCGGTTCAGACAC
>CAYOQW010000046.1:0-8082 GCA_964406175.1 uncultured Candidatus Saccharibacteria bacterium | reverse complement strand
AAGCTGTACAACGAAGGCAGCCCCCTGGGTATCGCATTGATGCCGCAGTCGCCATATCTGTTCATGGCGTTTCTGGCGATCTATCTGGCTGCAGCGAATCTGCTCATGCGGTATCTACCGTTGTTCCCCGGCCTTGTCCTTTCTGTTGCCTTGTATCTCGGACATTTCTGGGGCAGCAGCTCCTGGATCAATGTCATCTTTCATGCCAGCAGTGTCCAAAACTCCTGGTATCAGCATATCGCCTATGCGGTAGCGGTCGCCCTGATGACCACCGGCTGGATCTGGTGGTACCTGCGCATGACGAAGGAAAAAGCACGGTAAGCTGCCATCAACGGGTGACCTTGCCTGGCACATACTGTTCAAAGGCGTCGATCACGATCCGGGCAGATTCCTTCGACTGTTTATCCATCCTGAATTTGTGCTGTTTGTCTGCCGTGATGCAGAACGACAGCTCCCCGGCGAAGTTCGGCCCCTTGATCTTCACCTCTTTGATGAGATCGTACGGCAGCTGGAAATTCAACTTGTGAGCCGCCACGATGCTCGCAGGCGTATCAGACGTCAGCTGTTCGACGAGCTCTCCGGCTGCATCTGCCTGCTTGGTGGCCTTGTTCTGGTCGACCACCTCTCCGACCGCCCCGGCCACCATCGCAGCCGCCGTGAAACCGCCTAGACTGGCCTTCATGATACCAGCGGTATTGAGGCTCCCACTCCCGGTCTTGGCGATGACCAGTGAGTCCGAAAAGAAAAAGAAAGTGAACACTTTGGCGAACGGAAAGCTCGGTTGAACAAAACCGTTTATAACCTGTGGAGCCATACTGACATCTTGCATAGTATTCCTTGCATAATGAGCGTAGGCATGAAATCTACCAAAGGCAGTATATCGTCCATTGTTAGCCGCTGACAATACAAACAGGTTTGTCGAAGATGAAGAAGCAACAAAAAACCCGCCTGAGGCGGGTCTGTGTACACTATGGGGTGACTGACGGGACTTGAACCCGCAACATCTGGGACCACAACCCAGCGCTCTGCCAATTGAGCTACAGCCACCATATATTGTTTGGCCAATTGCCCATCTACGCGAAACGCTTCGATGGATTAATTCGTCCTCCCACTCGGTTGCCTTCGCGGGGACTCATTGAAAGCTACAGCCACCATATTTCTAGCAAAGCAGTCATCCAGGTGGATTCCCGCCTCAAGCGAGGCTCGCTAAGGGCGGCCGGCTCGGGGGCCGGAATGACATCAACCAGTCTATGGAATGGCAGACCATGATCAGATGGCCTGCCACGTCGTTCGTGAACGACGTGGTGCCGGGGGCAGGATTCGGACCTACGAAGCCTTGCGGCGGGGGATTTACAGTCCCCTGTAATTGACCACTATACGACCCCGGCACGTTCTATGACAACCACTGTCCGAAAACCCTTTGGCTCGCCATTCCTCCTTCGCTGCTGCAGCTACTGAGGATAAACCGTAGCTCTGATGAATCTGTGGCTTGCCATCCGTAGCCCTGAGGAGCAGCGACGAAGGGCGAAGGATGGAGCCGACGGAGGGAGTTGAACCCACGACCCACGGTTTACAAAACCGTTGCTCTGCCAACTGAGCTACGTCGGCGTTTGCTGCTGGACCGAAGGCCCTCTGATCGGGACCGAAGCACCGCCAAGTTGATACATGAACGATGCCGGCCTATACTACCACATCCGTACAGCTTTCGCATTATAGGGATAATAACCAAAGCAGGCAAGAGCTATTCCGCTAATTCAAAACCGGGAACAGCTCAGACTCAGCGGTCGATTTCGATTCCGGCACTGCTACCGGGCTGATCTGCTCCGCGACCACGATCAACCGGTTGAGTGAGGTCCCTACCGGGACACAGGTCATGAGGGTCAGGATCGGATCGTTGTAGTACGGCTCTTGGTCAAAGATCTGACCGACATCCGGACCTTTGGGTTTGATGACGTTCATCTCACGGACCCGGTAATCATATTTCTTCTGACCATAGTACACGGTGATGACATCACCGATGACCAGGTCTTCCAGATGCTCAAAGACAAATTTATAATCCCCGCCAGCCCACCACCAGTACGAGCTGTGCGCCGTCAGGAAGACATTGCCAGGCTTTCCGGGCGCTGCCGTACCAGGATAATGCCCGACCCCATGCTCGATCGCGCTCAGAACAGATTTGTCCTCAGTATCCGCTATTTCGACAACAGGGGCATTGACCTCGATCTTGTCGATCACGATCCGGTTATCAGGCGGCATGACAGGCGCCACGACCGGGGTCTCATCCAGTTGAAAATACGTTTTGTCACCCGGGAAGAGGGCATTGACCGAACCCTTCTGCTCTACCGGTGCCTTCAGATGCCGCCACCAGTAGTCCACCTTCCGGGAGATAAGAGGAAAATACAGTACAATAACGGTAGCGAGAGCCAAAAACAGCATGGTCATGAGATGGCGGCCCCAGGCGATACCCTGAGAGCCTCCGCCGGTCTGCTGCCGGGGTCCCTGGGTCGTGGGCATCTGAGACGGCTGCTCCATGGGCACAAAACCATGAGACACCGTCTGACCGCCTGAATTGGCCACTTCTGAGTGTGCTCTGGAAAAAAGCTCTTCGTATGATTGAGCGGCCATGCCTGCCTCGCTGAGTACGATAAACTGGTCCCTGTCCTATAAGTATATCAGCGGTCCTGCCATCGGTCAAAACCGGATGGATTGGCAAAGACAGTACAAATTGATATACTAGTAGAGAAACACAGGGCAAAAACAAACACATGTAGGGGAAAGGTGCACATGGCGATCATTCTGGAACCTGTCAGTTTCATAGGTCTGGACATCGGCGCCACCCAGGCCCGGGTCATTCAGCTGAACCATGCGACAGAGATCCCGACGCTTATCGCCGCCGGCAGCCTGGCACTGAACCAAGATGTGCTCACGGAAAAGGACGACGCCAACCTCCAGAAAGCCGCTGACAAGATCAAACAGCTGATCTCAGAGGTAGGCATCATTACTGAAAATGCGGTTTTTTCGCTCCCTGAGTCAGAAGTTTTCACCCGCATCATCGAAATGCCCAAGATCCCGAAAGAAGAGATCGCCCAGGCGATCCAGTTCGAAGCCGAGAGCTATGTACCCTACCCGCTGGAAGAAGTCCAGCTCGATTGGCAGATACTGGAAGAAGGCAAAGAACCCGGCCACAGTGAACTGCTGCATGCACTGCTCATCGCCTCGCCCCTCGTCACGATCGAACGGATGGTAAAAGTGGTCGAAATGGCCGGGCTGAAGCCCCTGGCGATCGAGACCAATGCCATCGCCAATAACCGTGCTCTGACCCGCGAGGACACCCTGAGCCCCTGTCTCGCTATTGTCGATATCGGCGCCCATGCCTCAGAGCTCTGTATCAGCGATACCGGCACCATCCGTCTCACGCACAACATCCCTATCGGCGGCCAGCACATCACCGTCGCCATCAGCAAAGAGCTGAACATCGATGAAAAAGAAGCCGAAAAACTGAAACTCGGGCTCAAAAAGCTCGATGAGGTAGAAAAAGAGAACATCGCCAAATCCTATATCAACTCAGTGGAAGCGATCGCGCTCGAGATCAAGCGTTCGATCGACTTTTATCAGTCCCAACCCCATTCCAACCGCGTCTCTGAGATCATCCTGGTCGGGCGCAATTCCCAGCTCGCCGAGCTCGACAAGTCGCTCTCCACCCACCTGAACATGAAGATCACCCACGGGAATCCCTGGTCCCATATCCAGTGCCAGGATACCCTGTCCATGAAACAACAGGAGGAGATGGCTCCTACCTTTTCAGTGGCTGTCGGATTGGCTATGAGGAAAGAACTATGATCCATATCAATCTGCTTCCCGGTGCCGCCAAGCGAAAACGGCGTCAGGAGATCATCCGGATGCTCTCAGCCTCGTTCACCATCTTTGGCTTCACGGTAGCCGGGCTGGCCATCGTCATCTCTCTGATCTATTCCCAGAGGCTGAATCTCCAGAACCAGATCAATAAGTATGACCGTGAGATAGCAGACCGCCAGGCCAAGATCGCTGTTTACTCGGGTGTCATCTCAGAGACCAAGATCCTGCGCGACAAACTGACCGTCATCAACGACCTGCTCGGTTCGTACAACCATTGGGCGCGTTTTTTCGGCTACCTGAGCAACTCGACCCCTGCGAAGGGTGTTAAATTCATCACCGTCTCAGCCGCCTCTGACCTGAAGATGTCCATCAGCGGGGTCGCGGATTCGGCCCAGGACCTGCAGTATCTCCTGCTCAGCTTTCAAAAGGCGCATCGGGACCTGGAATACCAGATACAGTCTGGAGATACCCTAGCCCGTCTGGCCAAAGCCCATGGGACGACCGAAGCGCTCATTTTGGAAGTGAATGACGTAGAGGATGAAAGCGCACTGATCGCCCTGAAGACCATCACCATTCCCAAACTTCTGTTCGACAGCGTTGATCTCGCCTCGGTCAATATGCAGGCCGATGACAACTCAGAACGCGAAGTCGACAAGAATATCTCGTTTGCGATCGGCATCGTGTTTAAACAGGATATTCTGCGATGAACCTAAAAGGCGGCAAAATTTCAGGAATTATCTTTGTTCTGGTCGCGGCGATGGTGGGACTTGGCTACTTTCTGAACATCGTGCTCATTCCCGATGTCCACAGGAGACAATCCCTGCTGACCGAAAAAGAACTGACCCTCGATGCAAAGAATGTCGAACTGGCCAGCGTACAGGAACTGGACCGTACGTTCGAAACGATCAAAGAAGAAGCGGACCTCGCCGTCGATGCCCTGCCTTCGGAAAAACAGATCCCTGATATCCTCTACCAGTTCACCGCTATCGCCGATGAGCTGAAACTGAAGACCAACAATCTGACGGTCTCCACCGTACCGGTCGTCAATCCCCGGTCCGTGGCCCAGAGCATCGTGATCAACTTGTCCCTCACCGGCAGCTTTGCTGATCTGCTCGCCTACCTGACAGCGCTGGAGAATTCTCTACGGCTGATCAATATCTCCACGGTCTCTATCAGCGGCAGTTCCTCTCTGAACGACAGCTCTGCACCGCTCGTCCTCTCTCTGCAGGCCGATGCCTACTTCACCCCCTTAGCAGCGAGATAACCATGGACCTGCCCAAGATCAAACTGCCGACCTCTCCGACCACGCTCGTCATCACTATCACGCTTTTGTGCGTAGTCGGACTGGGTGCGTGGACGAGCTACACCTATTTCTTCCAGTCCGCTCCGGAGGTCTCGACGACGATCAAAGCCCAGCAGTATTACAACAATGAGCTCAAAACCATCACTGCCGAGCTGGAAAAATTCAAAACCTACCAGATCGACACGTCCAATCCGATCGACACCGGCAAAACCGACCCCTTCAAACCTTTTTAACGGCATTCCAGCAGACAAGAAAAACACTCTCCCGCGCGCTGCGTCTGGAGAGTGTTTTTTAATTGAGGTCCGTGACAGATCACTAGCTTTCGATCGCCGCGAACAGCATCTTTCCGGCCACGGTCTGATACACCCGCTGTACGATGACCGCCACCTCCTGCTGGAGCAGCGCTGCGGTCCCCTCTACGACGACTTTGGTCCCGTCCGGCAGGTAACCGATACCCTGACCCAGCTCGGCATTGAATTCCACGATCCTGATCTTGAACTGCTGGCCCACGAGATGCACATGCTGGAGCGCGTCCTCGATCTCGTACAAAAACACTACCTTGAAACTGAGCCTCCTCAGAGCCTGTGCCATGATCTGATCGTAGCACAGGAGGATCGCTTCCTTGTCCTTCAGGTACTGGGCCATCTGGTCGGCATATACCGGGATGTCCCGGTATTCCTGATCTTCATACGTGATCGGTACCAGGCTTTCTTTGTGCAAACGGTCCATCGTGCTGAGAGCCAGCTGGCCCTGGGAACGCACAAACTCACTATCAGAAGTGAGACTGGCCTGGACCTGCTGCACCACAAAGGACGGGAGAAGTATCTGTCCTTCTGTGAACATGGCATTGATGAATTTCACGATATCCCCGCTGGACAGCACGCTCGCATCGAGGACATAGGCGGTCTGTACCTTGATGACGACCGGAGCAGGAGGCGGCGGAGGGGCATCGTCTGGTGTGAGGATCGTTTCCACGACCCGCCACAGCAGGAGAGAAAGACCTGCTGCCCCGATGCCGGCGCCAATGCTCAGACCTACTGCATAGGAGCTGATGAACAGGCTCCCCGGGAAGGCCGCAGCACCGCCGGCTATGAGGCCGGATGCCGCTGCGAACAAGACCGGATGCCGCTCCTCCGGGATCTGCGGTAAAAGCAGGAGATAGCCGCAGAATACCGCGATGACCCAGAAAACGAGAGCCCACAAAAGAGAAATGACCATGACGACGTACCTGTAAGTTAGGTTCGCATTCCCGAAAAGAAACCCTCAAATCCCTTGCGGACGCACGCGAGGTCCCCGGTGAAATAGAGCAGGGACAAAAAAGCGATCCCCATGCCGAACATCTTCCACATGGTCAGCGTACCGCCAGGTCCGAATTTATGTTCCGCCCATGCGCTTTGTCCAAACATCTCAGCACACTTGCGGCTGTATACCGTGATGGCATATCCAAGCGCTACCCCACCGAACAACACGAACCACTTGGTCAACATACGGACTCCTGTTAGCTTAACTTGCCGCTGAATATGGATGGTTTGAGATAATGCCTGCTCTTGTACTCTTCGAGCAGATTGTTGATGAGCTGCCTCGGGGCGGGCTCGTAGAGGATCTTGGAACCGGTGTTCTTGCGCACGACCTTTTCGATCTCCTGCAGGAAATCCGCGATGCCGCCGGTACCGGTAAGTACGCCGATGAGCTTGCCCTCGTCGTAGGCGATGGAGAATTCGCCAAGTGTCCCAGATCTGCCGCCGACGATGACCACGATATCACAGGTGCGGATATTGCTGATCTCGCGCCCCATGAGACCGCTGCCGGTGAAGATGAGCACATCGGTATAGTCGATCGGCGAATGATACTTGTACAGATGCTCATCGAGACTGAGACCTGGTGAAATACCCACCACGAGGCCGCCCTTGGCTTTGACTCCTTTGGCGGTCTCGTACGGCAGACCGGGACAGGCACCGGTGACACAGATGCAGTCGTTCTCCGCGATCGCCTGACCCAGATCAAAACAGTTCTTCAGCTGCTGGTCCGTCAGCTCTCCGCTGGCTGAACCCATGACCCCGATCTTCAGCCGCAGCCCGGTCGGTGTCCCGTCAGAATACAGACTGTCCGCCATGTTGTTTCCCTTTGATTTTTTTGTTAGATAAATGCATTGATGTTGGAAATGTCATCCTCGCGCAGGCGGGGATCCAGAAAAAGTAAAGACAAAAGCAAAAGATGGATTCCCGTTTTCACGGGAATGACAGAGACTATCCTTCTACCGATACCAGTGATCTGAGTGCTTCCTGAAGTGTACTGACCGCCCGGATGGCGATCGAATCCTGATATCGTTTAATTGTATCATATTGACCCTGCGGCACCAACACCGTCTTCATGCCCAGCTTGATGGACTCCTTCACCCGGTTCTCGAGCAGACTGACCGGCCGGATCGCACCGGACAGACTGACTTCACCGATAGCGACCGTGGTAGCGGGGAGGACCGTATCGCGCAGGCTCGAAGCGACCGCCAGACACATGGCGAGATCAGTACCGGTCTCCTGTACGCGATAGCCGCCCACCACATTGGCATAGACATCATGCTCCATCAGCCTCGCGCCGCTGCGGCGCGTCAGGACCGCGATGAGGAGCTGAAGCCTGGTCAGCGGAAAACCGCTGGCTGTACGCTTGGGATAGCCGAAACCGGTCGCGACCGTCAGGGCTTGAAGCTCTATCATCAGTGCTCTCGTGCCCTCGATCGTGACCGTGAGCGCCGACCCGGAAGTGTGCTCTTTCTGGTCGGTCAGGAACAGATTTGAAACGTTTTTCACCTCAGACAGACCGCGGTCGGTCATTTCAAAGACACCGATCTCCGAAAGCCCCCCGAAACGGTTCTTGGTCGCCCTGAGCAGCCGGTAATGGTACACCAGATCTCCCTCAAGGTAGAGGAC
>CAYOQW010000045.1:0-8091 GCA_964406175.1 uncultured Candidatus Saccharibacteria bacterium | reverse complement strand
GCACAATAGAAGCATCATCAATCAGCGGGAAGTCGGCAATCACACGCATTCATTTGCCGCAGCGCTCAGAAGCGCCCTGCGTGAAGACCCCGACGTCATTCTGGTCGGTGAAATGCGCGACCTCGAGACCATCCAGCTCGCGATCAGGGCCGCAGAGACGGGCCATCTGGTCTTCTCCACCCTGCATACTGCTTCTGCCGGCCGCACCCTGGACCGTATCGTCGACGTGTTCCCTGCCGACCAGCAGGAACAGATCCGGGTGCAGGTCGCCGATATCATAGAAGCGGTCCTCTCCCAGACGCTCATTACTACCGTGGACGGTATGGGCCGCGTGCCGGCCATGGAAGTCATGTTCGCTTCCCCTGCCATCCGCAATCTCATCCGGGAGAACAAAGCGTTCCAGATCCCGACCACGATCCAGCTCAGCACCCAGGACGGCATGCAGAGCATGGACCAGGCGCTGGGCATGCTGGTCAGAAGCGGGCTCATCACGGCGGCCGACGCCGAGCAGAAGGCGCTCGACCGGGAAAATCTCCGACATTTGATGCAGGGCAAGATCCCGGTCATCGGGACCAGCCGCAACTAATAGGAAGAGGAGAGTTCTCATGATACTGGACCCACTGATGGAGGAGCTGATCCGGCAGGATGGCTCAGATCTGTATCTCAAATCCGACACAATACCCTGCGTGCGGGTCAATGGTAAAGTGCAGCCCCTCGAGGCTGCCAGATTGACCGCCAAAGACCTGGAAAGCATTGCCCGTTCACTGATCCGGGAGGACCGCTGGCCGATCTTTGTGCGTGACTGTGAGTTCAATATGGCGTTCACATCCGCTACCGGATCCCGTTTCCGGGTCAATCTGTATGTCCAGCGGGGTGATGTGGCCATCGTATTCAGGCGGGTGAAGCTGGAGATCCCGTCGATCGATGAACTGGGTCTTCCGATCCAGCTGAAGGAACTGGCTCAATCCCCGCGCGGTCTGGTCATCATCACGGGCCCGACCGGTTCAGGCAAGTCGACGACGCAGGCGTCCATGATAGACCATCGGAATTCGACCCAGAGCGGACATATCATCACCATCGAGGATCCTGTAGAGTTCGTCTATACGGACAAGCAGAGCATCGTGAGCCAGAGAGAGGTCGGGATCGACACCTTGACGTTTGAAAATGCCCTGAAAAATGCCCTGCGTCAGGCGCCGGACGTGATCTCGGTAGGTGAGATCAGGGATCTGGAAACTGCGGTCACGGCGCTGATCATGGCAGAGACCGGCCATCTGGTGCTCGCTACGCTGCATGCCTCCAATACTTATCAAAGTCTGGAACGCCTGGTGTCGCTTTTCACCGCAGACCGGGAAAAACAGCTGCTTTTTGTTCTTTCGCTGAACCTGAAAGCCATAATCTCTCAGAGGCTCATACCGAGGACAGACGGGGCAGGCCGTGTCGCGGCGACCGAGCTTCTCCTCAATATACCGCGGGTCAAGGATCTCATCCGTCTCAATCAGATCGGCGAGATCAAGGATGTCTTGAGACGCGGTGAAGAAGAAGGTATCCATTCTTTTGATCAGAGCGTTTCGGCGCTTTTCGAGCAGGGCATCATATCAGAGCAGGATGCCTTGCTGTTCGCAGACAGCCAGGGCGAGATGCGTATGAAGATGAAGGGTTTCAACGGTGTACTTCACCATGTCTAATACCGGGGTATCATGCAGCAGATCATAGTCAGTCTTGTCACTTTTTTCCTGGTCATCGGTATCCTGGTCATCATTCATGAACTGGGGCATTTCCTGACCGCCAAGAAGTTCGGGATTCACGTCGAGGAATTTGCCTTTGGTATGCCTCCGCGTCTGTTCGCCCGAAAGTTCGGAGATACGACGTATGTCTTAAATGCCCTGCCCATCGGCGGGTATGTGAACATGGAAGGTGAAAATGGCGATGAGGGGGAAACGCAGTCGCCGACCAGTTTTCAGAATAAGCCTCCCTGGCAGCGTTTTCTGGTGCTGTTCGCCGGCAGCGCTGTTCATTTCGTCTTCGCTCTGCTCATCTTCTGGGGGCTGATCGCCTCTCAGGGGCAGCTGATGAAGACCAATTATGTGGTGATCGAGGGAGTGACCGAGGATACACCTGCCGCGGTTGCCGGTCTCGGCGCCAGCGATACGGTGGTCTCAGTCGATGATGTACGGGTGTACGACGTGAAGGAGTTCCTGTCCCAGATGGATCTCAAAGCCGGCCAGGTAATTGACCTGTCCGTGATGAAGGCAGGGGCCGAGACGATCAGCCATGTGTCCATGACGCCTCGGCTGGACCCGCCCGCAGGGCAGGGACGCCTCGGAGTGACGATCACCGACGGGACCACGGTCGTTCCGGTTTCGATCCTTGAGGCGGGACGGCTCAGTGTTGATTTCACCTTTATGATCATCGGTGAATCGTACAAAGCCCTCACCGGGGTCTTCAGTCATCTCGTACAAAAGGCTTCGATCCCCTCTGATATTTCAGGGCCTGTTGGCATCGCGACTATTTCGGGAACGGTGGCCAAAGAAGGCGGACTGCTCGGCATACTTTCTCTTCTGGGTGTGCTGGCGGCCAACCTGGCCGTTCTGAACCTGTTCCCCTTTCCCGGGCTCGACGGCGGCCGGATCATCTTTGTCCTCATCGAGTGGGTACGTGGCAAACGCGTCGCGCCGGAAAAAGAAGCGATGGTGCATGGTCTCGGTATGGCAGCACTTTTCCTCTTCATCGCGGTGGTCAGCTACCGGGATATCATGAAGCTGTTCGGGATCGGGTAGGCTGGAAATACGACGTATGAAGTATGAAGTATGCCGCCCTCAGGGGCGAGCCTCCGCCTTGCGAGACTCGTCGAAACGACGGTCGCCGGAGGCGGGAAGTATGAGAGCGGTCCTGTAGGGTAGGGCCGCTTTTCTATATTCTGTCCAGCGCGGCGAGAGCGTCGGCATTGGCAGGATCAAGTTTCAGCAGAGCTTGAGCTGTGGTCAGTATGTTGTCCTGGTCTCCAGTATCTGAATATGCTTTGAGCAGGATGATCTGACCTGGTAGGAGATCAGAGGGCAGCTGACGGGCTTGGACGATCGCTGCCGCTGGATCGTTCTCGCTCAGGTAGGCATAGGCGAGGAAGAGGTGGGTCTGGTCCGGAGCGTCAGCACGCTCGGCGAACGGAGACAGCAGGTCGATGACGTCGCGGTTCTGTCCTCGGGACAAGGCGACGCCGGCGAGGTGCGTCAGGTATTTCACATACGCGGTGTGAGCCGGCGAGGGGAAGAGATCAAGTGCTCTTTGGAATTCGGCTTCCGCTTCGGACAGCTTGCCCTGCTGCAGATAGATCAGCCCGAGCTCGTCATGCAGCTCGCTCCTCTGCGGGGCCAGGGCAAGTGCCTGGTTGTAGGCTTCTGCTGCATCATTCAGCGCCGCTGCTGGATCGATCGAAAACGTTGCCTCTGCGGCAGAGAGGAGGGCAAGTATTCGGTAGTACTGAGAATCCAGTGGTTCATGTTCGGCTATGGACTTTAAAACATTCCGCGCTTTTGAGATCTCGAGTGCTGGATCCTTCTGTCCGGCTTGAGCGGCTGAGCGGATGTGCGCCATGATCGTCTGATAGGCATATCTCGGCTGCTCAGGAGCGAGAGACCAGGCCTGGTGCCAGAGCTCAGCGGCCTGCTCCTGTTCATCCTGTTTTTCGTGGTCGATCGCTGTCTTGGCCTTGCTGTCCGCCAGGATCGGAAGAACGGCAATTCTAATGCAGACGGCTAGGGTGATGAGCACAAGGACGATATAGGCGAAATAACGAACCGGCGAAGAAGAGGTCGGGTGGGATCTGACTGCATTCTGCGTCAGGTCTGACCGGCTGGCGAGCGAGCTGATCAGCCCGAGCAGGAGCCAGAACAGCAGATAGCTGACAGAGGTGCCGAAGCTGAACTGGACTGAGACCAGATAGGCGCCGAGCGCAGATGCAAGGCCGATGAGGAGCGGTTGTCCCGTGGTTGAGCTGGTGCGCAGCAGAATGAGGTGTCTGCCGGCGCGGACCAGAAGGAACAGATAAGCCAGCAGACCCAGAATGCCAGTGGTGTAGGCGATGTCAGCCAGCTCGTTATGGGTGCGGTCCGGCATGCTGTCGACCCCGTCGACCAGGGCGATACGGGCATCGTAGTAGAGCGGAAAGGTGCTGTACATGGATTCCGAACCATGTCCCAGGAGGGGCCGGTCCTCGATACCTCTTATCGCGCCTTGCAGGAAATAGACACGGTTGTCCGCGCTTGGACTGGATAGACGCAGGGTCCGCTCGAGATAGGTATGTAGACTGGAAGGCACAGTGACCGCCAGAAGAAATGCAGCCGTCAGGGTCGCTGTGGTCATGAACAGGAGCAGTCGCTGCCGGCTGGTTTGGGTTGCCAGTATCAGCAGCATCACCAGCCCGGCCAGCAGGCCGACCAAGGCTCCCCGGCTTCCAGTCCAGAGGAGGATGACCGACTGGACGATGGCCAGTAGGGAGAACACGGCTTTTTGCCAAGGTTCTTGGGACAGCCAGACAAGGGCGCAGGACGTCGGTATGAGGATGGCAAGATACGTGCCCAGCAGATTTGGCTGGCCCAGGGTACTGAACACCCGTGTGCCGTAAGCCATGTCTTGCCAGGTGAGCGGATCGAGGCCCTGGTGCTGGAGGAATGCATACAGCACGACCGGGAGGGATCCTAGTGCGGCGGTCATAAGAAGTCTGCGTATCTTTTCGTTTGTCCGGAAGATCTTGGATGTGATGAGGAATATGGACAGGTAGCAGGCAGTAGTGATCCACCCTTGGGAACGGAAATATGAACCCCAGAAGCTGGCCTGAGGAGTTTTAGACACTAGTGTCGCCAACGTGTAGGTCGCGAAGTAGAGCAGTACCGGCCGCACAAGCGGTCTTGAGAGATCAGGCCAGCATCGCTTTTCCAGATGGAGGATCATGAACAGAGCGGTCATGAACAGCGCGAAAAACCTGATGAGCGCGATCTTTTCCAGCTCGAACATCTGGGCCGTACTGGTCAGCATCCAGAGGGGAGCGATGACGACCAGACCCAGGACCAGGACTTCAATAGCTGTCGTACAAACGGCCGCAAGCGAGGTGTTCTCCTTGGGTGTGCTGACCGGCGTCTTTATTTTATGTTGAGAGTTCATCATAGTGGACCGCAAATAGAGTGTGTCGTGAGCAGTATACCAAATCCTGCGGTCGGCCCGAAAAGCACTTTGACAACTTTTCATTTCATCTATAGACTGGATTTTGTCCTCGGGAATTGAAGCGGGCTTGCCCGCTGAAGCCCTTTGGGCGTAAGCGGGTGTCGTATAACGGCTATTATGTCAGCCTTCCAAGTTGAAGACGCGGGTTCGATTCCCGCCACCCGCTCCAAAATCGTTGCGATTTTGGAGCGAGGCTCGCCCCCAAGGCGGCCCGCTCCTCAGTCCAGCAGATGGTTCAGACCCCGCAGTCAGGTTCAATGAGACGCGATCATGTTTACGGTGTATGTGTTGATCAGTTCAAAGGAGCATAAGACCTATGTAGGCTATACAGATGATCTGCGCAGACGTTTGGCACAACACAATGCCGGAAAAGTGACTTCGACCAGACATAGAACGCCATTTACTGTTTTGTATACTGAACAGTTTTCGTCGAAGCACGAGGCGCAGCAGCGTGAACTCTGGTGGAAGAGCAGTTCAGGAAGAAAGCAGATGAAAAAGTTGTTCCAAGTTTCATAAGTGATTATCGGTTGGTCAAGATGACCTACGAAGACAAACGGCATGACCTCATCAAGACCATCAAGGTGATCACGATCATCGTGCTCGCAG
Source organism: uncultured Candidatus Saccharibacteria bacterium (assembly GCA_964406175.1). Lineage (GTDB taxonomy): Bacteria > Patescibacteriota > CG2-30-54-11 > CG2-30-54-11 > CG2-30-54-11 > CG2-30-54-11. The sequence continues at coordinate 2,268 of CAYOQW010000045.1, read as the reverse complement.
TGGCTGGGCTAGGCGTCGGCGTAGTCGCCTATGTGATGGCCGGCAAAGAGCGGCAGGCTCAGTGGCGCTCCCAGCTCAAAGGCTTCCTCACCCGGCTGAAAGAGGGTTTTGATCATTTCGGCCGGAAATAGCCGAGTAACAACGATCGATTTTTTTTGACTTATATTCATACTATTTCATCCTTAGTTTCACCACCTATGTACATCAGTAAACAAACCGATTATGCCGTATTACTCATGGCTGCCTTGTCCGAGCTCAAAGCCGACGATGAACCGCTTTCCCTGTCCGGATTTGCGGAGAGCGAAGATCTGTCGTTCTTTTTTCTGCAGCGCATAGCGCGAAAACTTCGTACTGCCGGACTGGTACGCGGAGTCGAGGGACGCAATGGCGGGTATTGCCTGAAGAAGCCAGCTGTTGAAATCTCCATCGGCGACATTATTCGCGCCATGGAGGGCTCATTGAAGGTGACGGACTGCGCAACTGAAGGTGAAGTGAAGAAATGCCCCCGTCATGCCCGCTGCCGGGTCCAGAAGACCTGGTGCGAGCTCAAGACGCATATTGCAGCGTTCTATGACCAGTTGACGCTCAGCGACGTCCTCAAGGGTGAACACAAGCCTATCATCATCTAGGTCTGCTATGAGCAAAACGACCCGCATCAGCCTCTCACTGCCTGATGAGCTGGTGAAAGCGTGCGACAAATACTTCAGCGAACGCGGCCTTACCAACCGTTCACAGGCGTATGAGCTCATCACCAGGGATTACCTCTCGCATGCGACGCTGCCGGCTGACCTGACGGTTGCAGGAGCGTTTATTGTGTTTTATGGAGCTGCTGAAAAGACAGTCCCTTTGAAGCTTGATATGGTCATACAGCAATATTATGACGTGGTCATGACCGTGCAGGAGCTGTTCATTTCTGACCTGGAAAAGCAGGCAACGGTGTTCGTCCGCGGCTCAGGCAAACAGGTACAGCAGATGTCTGACCAGTTGTTGCAGATCAAAGGTATTCGGCTAGGAAGGTCACTGGTGCAGCCGTTGAAAAAATAGTGTGTTGAGATTTCCCTCTCCTGGAAGGAGAGGGCAGGGTGAGGTCAATTCCGTAAAGACGAGGCACTGCCTCGTCTTCTTGTTATTCAGATCACCCCGGTATGTTCCAGGACGGTCTTGATACCGATGGCGATGAGGATCGCACCGCCGATGATGTCCAGCTTGTGCCCAAAAATGCAGCCGAACCGTTTGCCCAGGTAGGAACCGGTCAGAGCGACGAGAGCGGTAGTGATCGAGATGATGACCACCCCAAAGACGATCGGGACGTCCAGGAACGCATAGCCGAGCCCTACCGCAAAAGCGTCGATGCTCGTCGCGAGTCCCAGGACGATGAGCTCCCAGGTAGCGAGCGGGTTTTTGGACGGCAGGTCGCAGCTCTCGCCTTTTTCGAGTCCTTCCTTGATCATTTTGCCGCCGACGACTGAGAGCAGGCTAAAGGCGATCCAGTGGTCAAAGGCCGAAAAAAGCGTGCTGAACTGTCTGCCGATCAGATAGCCCAGGAGCGGGTTCAGCGTCTGGAACAGCGTCAGGAAAAAAGCGATCTTCAGCATCTGCTTTACGTTGATCTGAGGTGCTTCCACTCCGCAACAGATCGCCACCGCAAAAGTGTCGAAACAGAGACTGAGGGCGACGAGGATGGTAGAAAAGAGATCCATCAATATTCCTGCATTATTCAATAGTATGTCATCCTCGCGGAAGCGGGGATCCAGAAAGAGAAAAGATATGTCACCCTGAGAGCAGCGACGTGTCCTCCGTAGCTGTCTCAGCGAAGGAGGAAGGGTCTGCATTGAATTCCAGTATCGCCGGGAGATTCTTCGCCCGAGGCGGTCTCAGAATGACATAGTTTAGGTGCGCTCAGTATAACAATTTTCCGTTCTAGAGTCTTGTCTTGAGTTCTCGGGGCTCGTATGGTAGTATATTCAATGCTTTTCAATCATTTTATACACAAGGAACGGGCATGGCGCAATTTGAGTTGCATGCTGAAAAGAGAGACGGAAAACTAAAACCACACCAGATCGTCAAAAAAGGGATCATCCCTGCCACCATATACGGTCACAACTATCCTTCTGAATCGCTTCAGCTGGATTCCAAGGCGTTCCACGCCCTGTTCAAGCTGGCCAAACAGACCAGCCTGATCGACCTGAAGGTCGCCGGCGAGGACAAGGTCCGTCCGGTCCTGATCCATCAGATCCAGCGTAATGTCCTGACCGATCAGGTCATTCA
>CAYOQW010000044.1:0-8169 GCA_964406175.1 uncultured Candidatus Saccharibacteria bacterium | reverse complement strand
GTGTGTGGTCGGGAACCTGGATTACTATGATCCTGCCTCTGCACTGAAAAAACTGGCCGATTTCCTCCTGCATACTTCTGATACCATGACCGCGAATTTCTGCTCACCCGGTTTGAATTCTGACTACCGTGTGTTCACGGAAGGAAATCCCCCCTGGATAGCCAGAGCCGCCCGGGCCAACGATCCCGATGCCGAACAGATCGGCTTTCTGCTGTCCACTCCCGGCTATGAAAACGCCCCTTTCAGCTCCAAAGAGACCAAGGCCTCCCCGGAACGTTACGCTTCGCTCCTGTCTGACATCGTGCAAAGCACGGTCTATCAGGAACATGTCATCCTGACCGGACATTCCATGGGTTGCCGGGTGTCGATCCAGGCTCTCGCAAAGATCGTGGAACACCTGCTGAAAGACCAGCTGGCACCTGACCTTGTGCTCCTGCAACCAGCCGTCAGCCTGAAAGGTAGATTGCGGAACGATGCCAGGGGAGTCTTTACCTTTCTGAAAACAGCCGTAGGTGTTGGAGACACGGCAAACCAGACTCTCGATACCGATTTGATCCATAACGTAGTCACAAAGATCAACCATCTCCTCGTCAAAATGCTTACGAGAACAGGCGAGGACCTCTCGCAACAGGAAAACGAATTACTGAATAAACTGCAGGCCCAGCTGGCCCAGAACGGGATCAAAGATCCAAAGGTAGCCATCGAGTACTGCCAGGCTCTCGCGGCCGGGCTATCACCCGAACTGCTCGTCAGGATCCCGCTGCTCATCGCCATATCCGAACAGGATAAGATCGTCAGCCCAGCAGATATCCGACGTTTCTTTGAAGTCGCCCTGTCCCGGCTATCGGCACGCTATGAACACCACGGAGTCCAGATCGAAAATGCGGTATGGGAGAGCAGAGTGGGCAAACTAACCAGGGCAGGGCATATGGTCAATTTTTCTGAAAAGGGATCAGCCTCTGCGGTGGAATACCGATTGAAATGTCTGAATGAAAAAAAGAGCATCCTCACCCAGGCCCGACAAGCAGGGCTGACCGAGATCATCCAAACCTGTCTCAAGCTGCACATACCTATGAAAGTGGTTGATAGTGACACCGACAAGGCTATCGTGCTCATCTCTGAAGCCAAACAGCATCTCCTTCGGCTGGTCTCAGATTCAGCCATGAGGATCACTCAGATGACTGATAAACAAGTCGTTTCTGCTTCAAAATTGTTCAGAGAAGTGACACACCTCAAAAGCCTGATAGCTGCCTACCCCTACACGGCACTTTCGAATGGTCACCTGGATGGCCCCGATGGACCGAACGGCCTGCATGTTCAGGAAATACTTTCACGCTGTGACGCCCTCCCTGCTGTACCGAGAGAAAAGCTGTCTGACCAACTGACCGAACTTCAGGAACTCGTCGGTCTTTTTCTCAGAATGACCTATGACGGTATGGATCCCCGGGCTGAGGTCCAGATCCCCGGCCAGGCCTTGGCACTGGTCGAAGAGTGCATCTCTCACCTGTCGCATGTCTCAGAACCGAAAGACATTACCCGTAATCCCGGTGTCGCAAAAGCACTTGCCAGATCTAAATAAAGCACCCACTTTTTTAGAACGGCAGCCGTTCAGTGATCAAGGTCATCACTCGCGACACTGATTGCCCGATGGGAGACAGGCCGCGCATAAGCCAGAAGGGCGTCACTGCTGACACCATCCGGCTGGCCGAGATCTGATGGACAGAACCACGCAGGCTGCGGAACTGCAGCGCCGTATAGACCCGCCCCAGTTCCATGGTCTCTTTTCCGAGGTCCCACCAGCTGCTCTGTTTCTTGTGATATTTCATGGTCTGACGCAGGCCGGACAGGAATACTGTTTTTGTCTTCAGTCGCTGATGCCGGCAAAACGCATTGAGCGTCGGCTCCAGTCCAAAGCCACAGGCGAGACGATCTTCCAGAACAGCAGCCAGTAGTGTTTTCTTCACCAGACGCTCACCCGAGATCAGCGGCAAAAAATGAGAGATCCTCATCCATGCAGCGGAACAGAACCCCAGATCGTCGCGGATACTGGCGACCTGTCCGATATTGGGCTCGCTCTGGTAGGCGGTCACCAGTGCTTCAATATGCTGCACGGTGAGACCAGTAAGATCAGCATCCAGCATACACACCAGCTCGGTCTACACACACGAGATACCAACCCGCAAAGCCCGGCCTTTGCCGCCGTTCTTCGCCAGATCAACGAGCCGTACCTGCGGAAAGGAAGCGATCACCTCTCGGCTCGTATCCGTAGAACCATCATTAACGACAACGGTATCTGCTATCAAGGGTGAAGCAAGACATACCTCAAGGACCTTGCCGATGCGAGAGCATTCATTAAAGCAAGGAATGATGGCGGTAATACCTGGTTTGGTCATAGTGTTCTGAACTGTTCGTAAAAACAGGCCCTAGGTCGTCCCCATCTCCCAGCCGCTGAGATACTTGGTCTGCTCAGCTGTGAGCGTATCAATGGTGACATTCATGGTGGCGAGCTTCAGCTTGGAGATATGTTCATCGATCTCTGACGGGATATCGTAGACCTGTTTTCCGAGCGTTCCCTTTTTCTGCACGAGCCATTCGCTCATGAGCGCCTGATTGGCAAAGCTCATGTCCATGACGCAGGCCGGATGACCCTCGGCAGCGGAAATATTAACGAGACGGCCGTCCGCCAGGATGTTGATGATCCGGCCATCGGGCAGGGTGTAGGATTCCACAAAATCGCGGACGAGCTTACGGTCTGTAGCGGCCTTGCCGAGTGCTTCGAGGTCGATCTCGACATTGAAATGACCCGAATTGCAGATGATGGAGCCAGACTTCATGACCTGCATGTGTTCCAGACGGATGACATGAATGTCGCCGGTCACGGTGATGAACAGGTCTCCCATCGGGGCAGCCTGGGCCATGGGCAGGACCTCAAAGCCGTCCATGGTCGCTTCCAGCGCCTTCAGCGGATCGATCTCGGTGACGATGACCTTGGCGCCCAGGCCTCTGGCTCTGCTCGCCACACCGCGTCCGCACCAGCCATAGCCGGCGTCTACGACATACTTGCCGGCAAAGAGGAAATTGGTCGCCCGCATAACGCCGTCCAGGGTGGACTGGCCGGTGCCGTAGCGGTTGTCAAAAAAGTGTTTGGTAGGAGTGTCGTTGATCGCGACGACGGGCAGGGTCAGGACGCCCTCGCGGGCCATTGCACGAAGCCTGATGACACCGGTGGTGGTCTCTTCCAGAGATCCAATGATATTGGCGGTCAGTTCCTGCCGTTTGGTCAGGATCATGGAGACCAGGTCAGCACCGTCATCCATGGTCATCTGCGGCTGATGGTCGAGCGCGGCATTGAGATGACGATAGTAGGTCTCGTTGTCCTCACCCTTGATGGCGTAGACGCCGATACCGTATTCCTGCACGAGCGCCGCGGCGGTGTCGTCCTGGGTGGACAGAGGGTTCGACGCGCATATGACGACATCCGCTCCACCTGCCTTTAGGGTCAGGAGCAGGTTGGCGGTCTCGGTGGTGACGTGCAGGCAGCAGGAAATTTTCAAACCTTTGAGAGGAAGCTCCTTTGCGAAGCGTTCGCGGATGGACCGGAGCACCGGCATGTCGCGTTCGGCCCAGGTGATGCGTTTAACGCCCATGGGGGCGAGTGAGAGGTCTTTGACGTCATAGTTCATGGGGACTCCTTACGGTTAGATTATCTGGCGGGGAGACTATACCCGATGACAGAGAGATGGACAAGGGTTGTCACCAGCGATAGGTATCGACCTGGCAGAACAGCTCGGCCTCATCCACACTGACACTGAGATACTTCGGCAGATGAGCGGTGCAGGTCGTATAGACGTCCGATCCGGCATAGCCCATATCAACTGGATAGGCAGATACTTCCGTACTCCTCGTCACCAGGTAGTCCGAAGCGGTCAGTGCCTTCAGGATCGCCTTCATGTCCGGATCAGTTTCCGCAGAGTAAAGCTCTTCGACCAGCGATTGGATAGACGACTTCTCCTCTATATCCCTGGACCAGTTCTCCTTCATCACATAGAGCGTCAGTGCGGTGTCCGCTTTCAACTGACGGGAAGCGGACCCGTACGTCCTGTCCATCAGATCTGCTACACGCAGCGATGCGTTCCTGAAATACTCACGGTCGAGCGACACGCTGAGCTTGTCCGCATGCCTGACTCTGGCGATCTGGTCACGGGCAGAGATCATTTCCGCATCCAGGACCGAAGAGGTGAGGATCAGACCCAGGATAAAAATGACGACCCCGCTGAACTGTACCGCCAGGAGACCAGTGATAAGCGACGGCAGGTCAGCCTTGGCCCGCAGCATCCGGACCACCACATACAGCAGACTACCAGCCATACTGAAGACAACACCCACGTACAGCAAGGCAAATATCCGGTCCACCGTCAGTCCATACGTGGAGATCCTGAGCACGATCGCATACAGAGCCACGATAACCATGAGGAACGACTCAAGCGACAGGACCGCGACCACCCGGGTCAGTGTCTTTTGGTCACGTTCGCCGTGCTGACGGATCCAGCCAATGAGGAAGAACAGAACAAGCTGAATGACCACCACGATAGACGTGAAAAGCATCGAAGCTGAACCCGTATCCAGTATCAGGGAAAATTTGGTCGGGACCAGGATAGCGATGTACATCAGCAGGAACCCGCCGATGACGAATGACAGAAGCCAGGAGAGCTGGCTTAGAAGCCCGCTCCCATCGACGATCGACGACTGCTCATAGACCGGTTTGCTCGAGTCGTACGCCAGCGCCAGTGCGATGAATCCGCAGGTACAGCTGGGCACGAACATAAGGAACGACACCACATCCCCATCCGGAGGGATATTGATGAGCGCCAGCAGCCCGATCCCCAGCCCACAGATCATCATCCAGACCAGGGAGAGCAGAGCCGTCATGGCAGCGATCTCGATGATCTTGCTGACAAATTTTTCAAACGAAACCGGTAACATCTTGAGATCCCTGGACCTGAAACCGAACGCCTCAAAGCCCAGCATGAGAAACCCGGTCAGGATGAGCGCGAACAGCTGGTAGCCGGACACGGCAGTCCCGAAATGCCCAAACAGCTGAACCGCATACGTGCCGAGGAACAAGACTGCAAAGCCCAGGATCACGAACGGCGCTTTGGCAGGCGGGCGGTGCAGGAAGCTGAACAGCAGCCAGATGCCGGCAAAGAGGAACAACGTGAACGTCGCGATGGATATCTGAGCATCGACGCCGGCGGTCCCATAATGGACATATATCCAGAGCAAGACTCCGGTCACGGCCCCCATGAACGCGGCCAGCTGGATGACCGCCTTGGTCTTGGCGATCAGGAACCGGCGAAAGAAACCTGTTCCTGCCGGCTTCGAAACGGATCCGGTAGTAACACTCTCTATTAGTTCTGGCTGCTCTACTCTCAGTTTGTAATACCAGTAGTTCAGGATATCCGACGCTGGCTCGAGAGTCCGCGTCTCTTCGATGGCAGAAGCAAACCACAGGTGCTCATCTGGGGACGTAAGTGAACTGAAAAAAAGGCTCAGCGCAGAAGCATCCCCGGCAGATAGAACAACCTTCTCCCTGATCTCTTTCTGTCCCATGGCAAACCCCGCTCAAAGAGTATAACGACCTGCACCTTCAGTATCGGCGCCAGTATATCACAGGCGCCCGCAGATATTCTCTCGTGCAGACTCGCCCGACCTGCTACAATACCCCCGCAAAGGAGACCCTTCCTTCGGCAGAGTACTTCCCACTTTATGCTTCCCGCATCGTACTTCGTATTTTTCTCGAACACTCCCCATGCGTGCAGTCATCCAGCGCAGCGGCAAAGCAAGCGTCCAGGTCGACGATCAGACGGTCGGGGAGATCGACCGCGGACTGGTCATACTGCTGGGGGTCAAAACAGGCGACACCGAAGCGGATGCGGATTACCTTGCAGACAAGATCGTCAACCTGCGCATCTTCCCGGACGGTGAAGACAAGATGAACTGTTCACTCCTCGACACAGGCGGACAGGCGCTCATCATCTCCCAGTTCACCCTGTACGCCGACAGCCGGCGGGGACGCCGGCCATGCTTTATCGAGGCAGCACCGCCGGCAGAAGCAAAACAGCTGTATGAATTATTTGTAGAAAAAGTTCGATCTCATGGGATCCTGGTTGCGACCGGCATCTTCCAGGCTGTCATGTCGGTCCAGCTGACCAACGAAGGTCCTGTCACACTCATCGTCGAAAGTAAGTCAGAACAAAGCTAGAGGTCACCTATGGAATGGATCAATCAGTCATACGGACAGCTGCTCGTCTATCTGTTCAAAACTTCATTTGCCGGGGTCTTGAGCCTGTTCGCATCAGGGTTTTTCCTCGGCTGGTTCACGGTCGTGTTCATCCGCGGCACCGAAGTTGTCGTCGCCGGACATATTGAAAAGAGGAGAAGCGGCTGGATCAGACTCGGCATAGGTATCGTGCTGCTCGGGACCGCTTTCGCTTCCCACGGGGCCTCCTTTCTGGGCGGATACTGGCCTGTCCTGGCGGGCGGGTTCCTCACCGGCATTCTGTTCTCTCTGTCGCACCTGCTGACATTTTCCGCGATCGGCCTCCTGCTGTTCGGCTGCGGATTTCTGCTCGTGGTGCTGTCCTGGACCCTCCATGCCTTCACCGGCAAGACCGCCATCCTGCAGGTACGGGTGCGGAGCATCGAGAACACAACCGCGACCCAGCGCCTTTCACTCATCGTGACCGACCTGCGTACTGACACCGAGACCATTTACTATGTCAATGGTGAAAAATGGGCATCAGTGCCAATGTTGTCCTGTTCGAGGACTGGGTGGTATTCTTGGGCGGCAAAACGTACTACCGCCTGAATTCTATCATCGGTGCCACGGATACGGCGCTGGACCAACGTATCATCGATACCACCTCGGAATCTCTCTGGACGGAACTGGAACAGAACGAAGACCATTTCCCCGGTATCCGCGCGGTCTACGAAAATATCGTACTGAAAGAGCCAGAGGTCGGCCGTGAATACACGGTCTATGTCGACAATGACGGCTCCATTGTCCCCGAGCTCTATACCGGCTCCGTCACCACCGGCCCTCCGACCGAATAATTCTGTCTTTGCTTCTTCTATCTTTGATCCATTGAACCCTTGATTATTTGATCAATTGCTCTATTATTTCCTCGCATCTCCATCATTTCTCCATAATTGACCTCTAGCCTCTATCCTGTATCCCGATTTTTGAAAAACAAAGGGAAAAGCCATGATCAAAGTCCAGAAACTGAATAAATACTATGGATCGTTCCAGGCGCTGAACGATGTCTCGTTCGAGGTCAAGACCGGCGAGATCATGGGCTTTCTGGGCCCCAATGGCGCCGGCAAGACCACGACCATGAAGATCCTCGCCGGCTACATGCCTCCCTCCTCAGGCACGGCCTGGATCAATGACCTGAACATCGAGGAAGAATCATTGGAAGTCCGGCAGAACGTCGGCTACCTGCCGGAAGCCAATCCGCTCTACATGGATTTCACGGTCGAAGAAACGCTCAAATACATCAGCGATATCCGCCGTATCGAAGCGGACAAGGTCTCAAAAGCGATCGATACGGTGGTCAAGCAGTGCGGCCTCGCAAGCGTCTACTACAAACCGATCGACCAGCTGAGCAAAGGCTACCGCCAGAGGGTCGGCCTGGCTCAAGCACTCATCCATGAGCCCAGCATCCTCATTCTGGACGAGCCCACGGTCGGGCTCGACCCCAAACAGATCATAGAGATCCGCGAACTGATCAAAAAGATCGGAGCCTCCAGGACCGTCCTCCTCTCGACCCATATCCTCCAGGAAGTCCACGCCATCTGCGACAAGGTCACCATCATCAGCGGCGGCCGCATCGTCGCTTCTGATACGCCAGAAGGCCTCCAGCAGAAGTCTGAGGAACAGGTGCTCGGCAGCCTCTATGTAAAGATCGCCGGCACGATCAAAGAGGTCGAAGCGGCCTTGAAAACCGTGAAGGGTGTGACCTCCGTGACCAAAAAAGACCAGGAAAAAAAGAATATCAACGGCTATACGGTGCAGATCGAAAAAGGTGCGGACGTCCGCAATGATATCTTCCGCCTGGCCAGGGACAAAGACTTCCAGCTTTTCGAACTGACCCCTGAGCGGGCCAGCCT
>CAYOQW010000043.1:0-8181 GCA_964406175.1 uncultured Candidatus Saccharibacteria bacterium | reverse complement strand
AGGTAATACCGTTTTTTGAGTGCAACGGATCACCTAATTGCCCTTCGATCTTCTTTACCTCTACGGTATCTATTGGAGTATAAGTCCCGATGTACAACCTCTGTTTCGTTTTGTTATCAACGAAGTAGATCTGGTGCGGCTGATCCGCCTTTTCATTGAGAGAACTTAGATTGCTTCTGTGTTTCGTTGGAGAGTATTGTTTCAACATATTGGTTGATGCTTTTCTTTCGAAAAGCAAATTCATATAGGTAATCCGCTCCAGAGCGAACCGCAGTTCCAACGCAGCATAAAACAATAATGAATTTTGTTTCTTGGATAAAAGCTTCTTCGCCCTAGCCAGGTGTTCTTTCGTACTGGCTGTTAGATTGTGTTCATTCTGAAAAACGGTGGCATATGAAAGTTGCAACAATAAGAAGATAAAACTAGGGATATGAACCACAAAAAACAATACCAGTCCAACTGCCGCTTGTCCGATATTAATTAGTGTTTGTCGTGCTTTTCTCATTGGTCAGTAGTGATTATTGATTCTTACTCCTCCCAGAGCTTAGCTATCGTCTGCTTCACCTTCTGCTCATAGATTTCTATCAGCCTTCTGTTCCCCTCCACCAGCGTCCGCTCAGCTTCGATGCGAGCCACGATCTGCTGCTGGGTGACGAGTGGAGGCAGTGGAATCTCGAAATCTGTAAGCATCCCGAGCTTGATGTATGGCATAGTGTTTCCAAGTTTTTGTACTGATACTACTGGTTTGAGTGTTGTATCGAGATAGAAAAAAAGAAACATGGGTAATGATTTTTCACAAAAATTGCTTAAAACATAGGTCCTCTGGTAGGCTTCAAATTTTCCTTTATAATGCTTTATTGCACCAACATCTCCATTCCCCGCGATCAGAAGAGCTTCTGTGTCAAATGAGTAACTGTCACTATATGTATGTTCTTTTGCGCATGTAAAAAATGGATACTGCCCCGATGCATTTCCTTGGTTTACATCTTTTTTCCCGGTTCGAATTTCACATACATCCCCCAATTTCATTCTCTCCCAAGTTGGGTCGATCTCTATCTTCGCCTTCCAGTTCTCAACTACCTGCCTGGCACCAGAGATGATGCTCTGGTAGCCGTCTAGTTCTGCCACAATCTGTTGTTGGACCTCGAGGGGAGGGAGGGGGATTTTGATTGTCTCAAAATTACTCTTTGATATTTCTTTGAATGTTCCTCCAGAGGCCAATGCTTCCATCACTGCTTTTAAGCTAGTTAAGACATTAGCAATATACTTGGAATCGACACAATTATTATTGACCACAACATTTTTAAAACCCTGATTAGTCGCAGTTTCACACCCACAAATTGCTACTCTACCTATTGTCGCTCTCGAAGAAATAATTACGGTTCCTTTGGGAAGTAATTTTGCAGAGGAATGCGCAAGCCCTCTATTAGTAATCTTGCGTTGAGTATCAGTAATCAAAGTAATCAAATTATGAGCTGGTAGGTCTACTAATGTTGCCCAATTAATAGTTCCATTCCAGAAGTCCGGATTGGTCGACTCAGGTGTACCGCCGGATTCGATCTTGAAGTATCTTTCATCTCCCATGTTCACCATTGGCCATTTCGTATTGCTGTAATCAGTCGCTACGCGATAGCGGTCACCAGAAAGGTTATAGTCCCCGTTTTCGGCGATTTGTATGCGGGGAACAGCTAAACAGGGGATTCCTGCCTCCGCAGGAGAGACAGACCCTGCACGCCATCCCTTTAAAATCTCCAATGCCCCCGGCAGGTCATTCTTGCTGATCGGCCGTTTTGTCGCACCGAGGTCGTAGCCGTCATTCTCAACTTTGACGAACAGGATCTCCTGTTTTTGCTTTGCCAGTTCGTTGTCAAAGAGCAGGATGCTGGTCTTGACCCCACTGTAGGGGGCGAAGACGCCTGACGGCAGGCTGACCACAGCGTAAAGGCCGTCCTCAACGAGATTCTTCCGCAGCTGTTTGTGCGCGGTCCCAGACTGGAAGATGATCCCCTCGGGGACGATGATGCCGGCACGGCCGCGGGGTCTTAGGTGGTTCATGATGTAGTCGACGAACAGAACCTCTGACCGGCTGGACGGGATGCTAAACTTACTGTGGGTTTTGACGCCGCCTTTTGGTGACATGAAAGGCGGATTGGCGAGGATGACATCGTATTTTTCATTCCATCGCTCGTCCATGGAGAGTGTGTCGTATTGGTAGATCCTCGGATTCCTGAACTGGTGCAGGTACATGTTGACCTGGGCGATCCGTACCATGCCGGGGTCGATGTCGTAGCCTTCAAAATTCTTCATGAGTACCTGCCGGTCGCTTGGAGTGAGCGATTTTTCGCTATTTGGTGTTCCGTCGGGATTCTTGCCGTCATGCTGTTCGAGGATATGCTTGTACGAACTGACGAGGAAGCCACCGGTTCCGCAGGCCGGGTCGAGGACTCGGTCGTCCTTCGACGGGTTTACTACATCGACGATAAAGTCGATGATATGCCGGGGGGTGCGGAACTGGCCGGCGTCGCCCTGGCTGGACATGATAGAAAGCAGATATTCATAGGCATCGCCTAGGTCCTCGGGATGCGAGTAGTCGAAGTAAGCGACTTCCTTCAGAAAGAGTCCGAGCACCTCGGGACTGCGGTAGGGCAGGATGGCGGACTTGAAGATGTCGCGGAAGAGTTCTGGCAACTGCTTCGACTCGGAGAACTTCAGTAGAGCTTCGCCATAGAGGTTCATCCGTTCCTGATTGCCCATACGAGGATCCATGAGCCGCGTCCAGGAATAGCGTTCGAGGTCGCCGACGAAGAATGCTACTTCGCCGCCTGCTCGCATGGCGGCCTGATCCATATCATCCATGAATTTGTAGATGAGGGCATTGGTTATCTGGTCGATCTGGGAGGTCGGATTGGGTACCACCCCGACCAGTACCTGCCGTGCCGCGTCGATGTGTCGTTTGATGTCGGTGTTCATGTGTTCCTAATCCATAAAGGTATTGAGCGGGACATAGTCTTTGACGTACATGGGGACGATATCCCGGTAACCGTTCAGTTGCTGGTATTCTTCAAATCCAAAGGATGAGCAGAAGTTCAGTTTGGCGAGTTGTTTGGTCTTGATGATGTCCTGGACCTCGTGATCCACGATGTAGGCCTTGAAATAGCTTTTGACCGGGGCATAGTGCTCCTGATCGACAGGATTCACTTCCAGAAACTTGCTCCACTCGGACTCCAGGAGTTCATCCTTGGATTCAAAGGCCTCCTTCTGGCCAAAGGCGAACTGCAGAAATTCCTTGACCCCGATCCGACGATCTACCCGGAAGAGCTGCCGGACTTTGTCGAGATTCAGGAAGTGCTTGGGCTTGTCGAATATGTTCGTTTTAGCATACTCGATAGCGTCTGCAACATCGCCGTTGGTCCACATGGCCAGCAGAGCGGCATTACCGAGGACATCTTCGTCCATGGCTCGCTTGAACCCTTCGCGGTCGATCCGCATGCCCTGCAGCCCGATAGGAGTCTCGATCACAGAGACAACATCGTCCTGCATAGCGAGATCAAAGGGCCCCTGGGCGGCTTTTCGGGCTTCTTCTTCGGCTGGTGATTCGTTGGCCTTTGTATCGTCATCAAGTGTAGCTGATTTGATGTGCGGCAACTTGATCTTTTCGTCATAGGGATACTCGTCCTCGAAGTATTCACAGACCGCGAAGAAGTCGAAGAATTTATAACGGTTTTTGTCTTCAGTTACGGTTTGTTTCGTCTCGTAGTCCAGATACTCGAACCGGTATCTCCGCGTACCTCTGCCCTTGATCTGTACGAATTCGGAGGGGCTGAATACCGGCCGCATGAGTGCGAGGTTCAGGATATCCTGGCAGTCATAGCCAGTGGTCATCATGCCAACGGTCACAGCAATCCGCGACTTGCTCGAGTCGTAGGCCGGTGGACTACTGACTTTCCCATTGAGATTGTTGTTGGAAAAATTAATCGTCATCTGTTGGGCACCCTGTACGAGCGAGGTTACCTGAACCGCGAAATCAGAGCCGCTGTACTGCTCCGGCCATCGTTTCATGGCGAGCTGATTCAAAATATTGGTAACCCGGGCGGCATGCTTCTGGGACACGCAGAATACGATAGATTTACCGAAGAGTTTCTCTCCGTACGCTGCCGCGACCGGATCGAATAAGCCGTTGTCCAACAGTGCGGTACACATGGCGATATTGGTCGCTTCGTTGAAAAATTTCTTTTCATAATGCTTTTCTGTGAAGACGCCGTCGATACTGTCTCCCTCATCGGTCGTCGTATGTACCGAATACCCCACATCCGAGAGCAGCCCGGTCGTGATCTCAGTCCGTGCATCCACAAGCGTTGGCTGGATCAGAAAGCCTTCCTTTGCACCTTTCAGCAGGTCATAGGAAAAGGTCGGTGTGCCGGAGTCACACCCAAAGGTCTTGTAGGTGTCGAGCAACACCCGTCGTTCGTATTCGCGCTGGCTATCCACGCTCTCGGTATCAGCTCCATGCAGGTAATTTTTCGGTGTGGCGGTCAGTCCCAACTTATAGCCGACGAAATACTCAAACACGACCCGGCTGTTGCCCCCGATAGAGCGGTGTGCTTCGTCTGAGATCACGAGTTCGAAATCAGTCGGTGAAAATTCCTTCCGGTAGCGGTCGCCGGCGAGGAAGGTCTGGATAGTGGAGACGACGATGCTGGCGTTCTGCCAGGATTCTCGGTTCTCCTTGTAGATCGCACTTCGATAGTCCTTGCCCAGGTGCTGCTTGAACGCCTTTTGTGCCTGGTCTTCCAGTTCCAGCCGGTCCACGAGGAAGAGGACCCGGCGGGCGTTACCTGACTGCAGGAACAGTTTGATCACGGCGGAGGAAATGAGCGTCTTCCCTGTGCCGGTGGCCATTTCGAACAGGAACCGCTGATTCCCTGCCTTGGCTGAGCTTTGCAGGGCTTTGACGGCTTCGACCTGATAGGGCCGCAGTTGCTTGAGATTGTTCTTCTTCAAATAGTCTGACCGGGTTGCGGAATCGCGGAAGGCCGGATCTGATGCAAAGGAAGGCATCTGCGACGCGATGATGTAATTCTCATCTATTGGCGTGGAAGCGAGTTCGTCCGGGTCTGGGGTGTAGGTCTCGTACTGAGTGATGGATTCCTGAGTCGGGAACCGCGAGATAGTCTCGGGATTCCCATGCTTCGTATCCCAGAAATAGTGGATATTGCCATTGGAGAGGATCACGAAGCGAGCGCCGACATTCCGGGCATAGGTCCTGGCCTGCTCTTTGGCCGCGAGCGGATCCACTGACTCACGCTTGGCCTCTACCACGACCAGAGCCCTGCCATCCTTGTCCAGCAGGAGGAAGTCGATGAACCCGTGCGTTTCATGTTCGAAATCATCGCCCAGCTCAGCATACCTGACCCCTGGCTCCAGCTGAATATTGGCCGGGCCATGCTGGTCTTTTTCAAATCGCCAGCCCGATTCTTCGAGCAGTTTATTGATATTGATGCGGGCCTTCGCTTCTTTGGACATAGAGGGCTCCAGTAAATCACACTGTCGCCATTATAGACTCCACCGTGGCAGCGGGCAAATGCCGGTGCGGCGGCACCCCATCGGCTCCCACCTGAGCAAAGCAAGTATTCCACGTCATCACATGGCTATCATTGCACGCGGTATTTACAATATTACAGATTACTGTATAATTGTAGTAAGGATATTATTTTTTACCAGGTGGATTAGCATGAATTCCAAAAAGCCAAAATTCGGCCCTCTCACCGCTGCTGTCATGGACAAAAAAGCCGGCGCACCACCCGCACTCGTACAAGAGTGGAATCAGGCTCTGACCGAGGCCGGAGATACCGTGATCTACAGCGCCGGAGCTATCAAAACAGGCCGAGATACCAAGCCGGAATCCTGGTCCTCTTTTCTCGTTTGCCGCACTGATACTCCAGACAAACAATTCATCGACGAGATAGATCCAGATCTCTGGGAACTCCTGCTCAATTCGGCCGCTCACCGGCAACGGCTGGATATCCTGAAACAACTCGCCACCAGCCCAGCCAGCTCCTCGAGCGCTCTGACCAGAGCCACGGCCATGCAGGGTGGCACCCTCTACTATCATCTGCGGGCACTCGAACATGCCGGTCTCATAGAGCAAAAAAGCAAGAAGTACTCTATCTCCTCCCTGGGATTGCAGTTCATGCTCATTCTCGGTCTGCTCATGCACAACCTCTCATTCAATCAACAAGGCAAACTGGAACACAAGGATTGGATAAAGTAGTATAGTAACGGTGAGCTAGATAGCTCTCGATTTTGATCTCCAAGCAAGAAGTGAAAGGATAGATACTCCTATGAAAAATACCGTCTTCATCATCGGTCTCGGGGCAGCCGGCCTCATGGCTGCTGGCAGTGCCTCAGAAGCCGGTGCCTCAGTCACCGGCCTGGAGAGGAACCCCCAGCCCGGCCGCAAAGTGCTCATCTCCGGCAAGGGCCGTTGCAACGTGACCAACAGCGGCGACCTCCAGGACTTCATCCAGGCGTTCGGCAAAAAGGGCCAGTTCCTGTATGGCGCGCTCACCCGGTTCACCCGCGACGATCTCCTGTCCTTCTTTTCACGCGCCGGCGTCGAGACTATCACTGAACGCGGCGGCCGCATCTTTCCAGCCTCTGAGCTGAGTACTGATATTCTGAAAGCTCTGGTCAAATACGCACTGGCTCATGAAGCAAAGCTGTGCTATTCCTGCCCGGTCGAACGCATCGTCGTCGCGAAAGGCAAAGTGACCGGCGTCATCTCCAGTAATGGTCAAATGGCAGCCAGTGCCGTCATCCTCACTGCCGGCGGGTCCAGCTATCCGGGCACTGGCTCTGATGGTTCCGGCTACCGCCTGGCCAGAGAGGCCGGCCATACCATCATCACCCCGCTCCCCTCGCTCACCTCGCTCGAGACGGCGGAAGCCTGGGTACCCAAGCTCCAGGGCCTCAGCCTGAAAAACGTTGAAATCACCCTGCGTATCCGGGGCAAGGCCGTGGAGACCAAGTTCGGCGAGATGATCTTCACCCACTACGGCATCAGCGGCCCGATCGTCCTGGATATGAGCCGGACCCTGGTGGAAGCCACCCGTCCGGAACTGGAAAAAGCGCTCCAGCCGCAAAACCCTTTCCAGAAAGCCCTGCATGTCCCTCCTGAATCCGAGATATCGCTCAACTTGAAACCCGCTCTCAGCATCGAACAGCTGACCGCCCGCCTGCAGCGGGATTTCGATACCGGCGGGAAGAAGTTCTATGCCTCAATACTGAAAGACCTCCTGCCAGCCAGCCTGATCCCGGTCATCATTGACCTGTCAAAAATTCCCCGGGACAAACCGGGCAATCAGATATCAAAGGCTGAACGCGACCATCTGATCAAACTGCTGACCGACCTCCGCATGACCGTGAACGGTCTGAGGTCCTTTGGCGAAGCCATCGTCACCTCCGGCGGCGTGGACCTCAAGGAGGTCGACCCCAGGACCATGGAGTCCAAGCTGATCAAGGGTCTGTACTTCGCAGGCGAGGTCCTCGACCTCGACGCCAAGACCGGCGGGTACAACCTGCAGGCAGCCTTTTCGACCGGCTACCTGGCCGGGTTGAATGCCGCAGGTTCATTATCTGTGTAGTAGAGACGCGGCATCGCCTCGTCTTCTTCCCTGACCATCTGATGGCCTGACGGAACAGGGACGCGATAAATCGCGTCTCTACAATCTCTCCCAGAATTGACGATTGACACCCGTTTTGTAGGAACGCGATTCATCGCGTTGCTGACTTCCTGAATACCAAGAGAGACGAGGCAATGCCTCGTCTCTACAATTACCAATTCTGTTTGACAGCCTACAGCTTACCGCTTAAAGCTCCCACCCATTTAGTTATGCAACTTGTTCCGCTTCACGATCTTTAGCTTGGCGAGTTCCCGCTGCAGTGAAAGCTCGACTTTGGCCAGATCGATATTGGCTGGATGCTCGGAGAGCAGTTTTTCCGCCTTGCGTTTGGCTTCCTCGATCTGGGCTTCGGCCAGGGAATCAGCCCGCTCGGCCATATTGGCTACCACTTCAATGTGGGTCGCATCCTTCTGACTGTCGATCAGGAGCGTACCGCCATCGACGAACAATGCACTTTCACCGCGTTCATCTGCAAACCTGATGACCATCTCGCCCATAC
>CAYOQW010000042.1:1049-8186 GCA_964406175.1 uncultured Candidatus Saccharibacteria bacterium | reverse complement strand
GAACTGAAAATGTATGAAGATATGCCCATGCGGGATATCGGGGAAGTGTTTGAGCAGACCATCTGGGGCGATCAACCGCTTGGGTGGAAGACCGTCGGCAACAAGAAGTCCATCAAGGCTACGACCAGGGAAACCATGGTGAAGTACAAGGAAAGCTTATACACTCTCGACAATATCATCATCGGTCTGGCTGGGGATTTCGAACCCAAGGCCGCTCTTAAAACCATCGAAGCGAGCTTTGCTGATCTGCCAAAGACCAGGACGGTTGATTTTAAACCGGTCTCTGACGAGCAGACCGCCCCCATATTCAATTTTGTGTCAAAAGAGACCGAACAGGCCCATCTGTGCATCGGAGCCCGCGCCTTTGACAAATCTGACAAGGACCGCTATGCGGCCAAGGTGATGAACGTCATACTGGGCGGCAACATGAGCTCCCGCCTGTTCATCGGGGTCAGAGAGCGTCAGGGCCTATGCTACTATATCCATTCGTCGGTCGGCAGCTATCATGACACCGGCGAATTTGATATCCAGGCAGGTGTCGATACCACACGTATCGCTCAGGCGATCGAAGCGATCATCCAGGAGATCCGTACTATCCGGGATGTGCCGGTCACCGCCAAAGAGCTCCACAAAGCCAAAGAGTATCTGAAAGGCCGGACGGTTCTGGCGCTCGAGGATTCGTCTGATGTGGTCGAGTTCTATGCCATGCAGGAGCTGCTGGACGGCAAGATCCTGACCCTGGAGGAGAAATTCCGGCTGATCGACGCGGTCACAGCGGATGATATACAGAAATACTGCGCCCGGCTCTTTGTGGATGAACGACTCAACTGCGCACTGATCGCTCCACCATCAGCAGTAGATGTTGACAAACTAACCAAGCTGCTCCACTACGTCTGAGCGCTGAGGGCTTGAAATCAGGCAGAAGCTGATGGTACACTACCAACGGTTTTCCTCACTTACAGGAGTTGCATCATCAAAACCAAACAGCGAACCAATACGGATATCCGTGTCCCCGAAGTCAGGCTCATCGACGAAAAGGGTGTTCAGATGGGTGTCGTCACTATCGCGGAAGCCTTGAGAATAGCCGAAGAGAGGGGACTGGATGTCGTCGAAGTCTCGCCGCAGGCCGTACCACCGGTCTGCAAGATCCAGAATTATGACAAATTGAGATACGAACGCAAGAAGCAGGCCGAAAAAGCCCGCAAAATGACCAAGAAGCAGGAGCTGAAGGAGATCAGACTGACCCCGAACACCGGCGAAAATGATATTCAGATCAAGGTCAATCAGGCCACGAAGTTCCTCGAAGCCGGCGACAAGGTTTCTGTCTCGATCAAGTTCATGGGGCGTGAGATCACCCATCCCCAGCTCGGCAAGGATATTCTGCAGAAAGTCAAAGAAGGTCTCCGCAATGTCGCGGTGGTGGAGTCAGCTCCGATGTTTGAGCGGCGCAAGCTTTTCATGATCTTCAAACCCGCAGTGGACGGGGACAAGAAATAGTCGGATCGAGCCCTTCAGGAAATCACCTTTTCTTTCTGAAGAAATTGTGATATTGTTTTACATCGTCGACGTTAGACCATGAAGAGACCCCTATACATGCCCAAACTCAGGACAAAATCAGGTATCAAAAAACGCTTTAAAGTGACCCCCACCGGCAAGGTCATGCACCTGCATGCAGGCGGAGCCAAACTCAAGGCACACAAGTCCAGCCGTACAAAACGCAAGTACAATCAGTCGGTGACCCTCGAGGGACATCAGAATGCGATTTTCAAAAGAGCACTCGGCAAATAATTTACCGTTCAGGAGTAGGATAGATGACAAGGATCAAGCGTGGTGTCACCGCGCATCGCAAGCACAAAAGAGAACTTAAACGTGGCGAAGGCCACCGTGGTACCCGGTCCAAGAATCTCAAGCGCGTCCGCGAGGCGAATCTGCATGCAGGAGATTATGCACGCAGAGACCGCAGAGCCAGAAAACGTCAGATGCGTCAGCTCTGGGTCGTCAGACTCAATGCTTCTGCACGCGCGCTTGGTGTACCATATCGTGACCTGATCGCCGGAATGAAGAAAGCAAATATCGTGATAGACCGGAAGATGCTCTCAGATCTCGCGATCCGTGAACCGGCGGCATTTGCTGAAGTCATCGCTCAGGTGAAACAGGCTCTCGGCCGTTAATTTCCAGCGTACGTTTTTGCAAATAACAGGATAGATACCTATCCTGTTATTTTTGTCTTATGAAACAGGCGGTCTGATGTCAGAGATCCTTTGTATTGATGGCATTTGTTCTATCGGGAGAGCGGTGCCTCCTGTGCTGTTCAGCGCTGTTGAGCTCTGCCAGGTGATACCGGCCCGCGAAGGGACCTTGGTGATCGCCCGGGTGCTTGAATCCAAAGAAAAGTATAACCGCCTTGAACTGATATCGGGCGAAACGGTACAGCTTCAGAAAGGTGGAGTGTACGTCTTTGTCCTGGGGAACCGGTCCGCTCTGGACGGCTATGTCGGGCGCGTCCCGGAACGGGTCCGGATCGGGGATACGCTGCAGGTCCTGAATCTGGGCGGCATCTGCGGGATCTGCGAATCCTATAATCATACGATCGTGGGTAAGCCTTTTGACATCCAGGTCCTGGGAGCAGTAGGAAATGAGCAGGGCAAGGCAGTCAATATCAGCGATCATGCGCCGGTGCACGGGGCGCATACCCTCACAGTTTCGCAGCCGCTCATCATGGTGTACGGAACCTGCATGAACGTCGGCAAGACCGCCGTAGCCTGCAGCGTCATCGCATCTTTGACCCGTGGAGGGATGAGGGTCGCCGGTGCCAAACTGACCGGTGCAGGTTGTCTAAAGGATACTCTGGCGATGCGGGACCATGGCGCGGTGGCGACGCTGGACCTGGTGGACGCCGGATTTACCTCGACCGTGACCAAAAAACATACTGTTTTTGGTGCCAAGGGTCTGGTCAATACGCTGGCACAGATGGAGGTTGATGCAATAGTGGTGGAGATCGGGGATGGGGTCATCAGTCAGTATCACGGCCGCAATGTACTTTTTGATCCTGAATTCCGGTGTGCCACTGTGCTGGGGATCGCCTGTGCACATGATCTGACCGGTGCCTGGGGTCTCAAGGTCCTCGCGCAGCGGTATCATTTCAGGCTCGACATGATGTCGGGCCGGGTCACGGATACGACGTCGGGCAGCGGCTATATCACTGATAAATGGCGGATACCGGCGGTCAATGCGCTCACGCATACCGAAGCATTTCATCATATGGTGCGTACCTTCATCTCACGGTAGGCCGGAAGCAGAGGCCCGCAAGGAACACAAGCCGATTGACGAAGGATCCGTATCCATATAGAATCCATACTTGCTTGGTATTCTGCTTAGTCCTATTTATCGGCAAAGGAGTTCCATGATCAAAAAAATCGCTGGCTTGCTTTCGGTCTTCGCACTCGTCGTAATGGTCACCGGCTGCACATTCAGCAAATCAGGCGATTCAGGCACTGATGCAGGTGCTGGTGTATCCAAATCAGAAGCACAGAAAGATCCCCAGGCAGTATTGGATGACAGCTGGACCAAGACCGCGGATGTGAAGAGCGGCAAGGGCACGATCGCTATGACCTTTGAGATCGAGTCCACGAGTGGTTCTGGTAACGGTGCCATCAATATGACCATTGCGGCGGATGCTACCGATGAGACCAAACCGGTTGGCGATATGTCCATGAATGCAACTCTGGACATGGGTGCCAGCGGCAAGATCGTTCTTCAGAATACCCAGTTCCGTGTCACCGGCAACAAACTGTATTTCAACGTCGCAGGGCTCCAGGTCACCGGTGATGAACTCGGCGGCGACAGCATCACAGCCTTGCTCGCTTCCTATTTCAACAAATGGTTCGTGATCGATCCCGAAAATGCCATGATCAAGGAACTTCTGGCGTCAGCCGCTTCGAGCGTGGCTACTTCACCGACTGAGAGCCAGCTTACACCCGAAGAAGCCGACAAAATGCTCAAGATCGTTTCCACAGCCAAGATCGTGACCGGTGTCACCTATTCCACAGAAGAAAAGATCGACGGTGTGAATTGTGTGAAGATCAGCTTTACGGGTCTGGATGCGGATGGCATTATTGCACTGGTAGAAGCGATCAATACCGAATTCGGTGGTGTGGATGCTGCTCCGATCACCGCTGCTGACAAAAAAGACATGAAGGATTCACTTGCAGCAATTCAGGCTGCCGGGTCATTCTGGGTCGGCAAGGACGATGGACTGCTCCGCAAGATCGACCTTTCTCTCGCCATGGAGCAGGATGGGGACAAAGGGAATATTGGCATCGTTGCAACCATGACCGATCTGAACAAAGCGGTCACGGTTGTGCAGCCTGCCGGTGCTCAGGACTTCATGGAAGTCATCACTCCGTATCTCGGTGCCCTCGGCGGTTCGAGCGGATATGATACTACAGATTACACGGACTATACCGATTACAGCAATATGACCGATGCAGAACTGAATGACCTCCTCAATAGTCTTCAGTGAGAGCATGGTCCGGTTTATGATCTTTCCGAGAGGACGGCACACAGCAGTGCCGTCCTCTTTTGTTAAGGATCGGACAGCGGGGCGACAACTAGCCTGCTATTTGGTATACTTATCAGATATGTTATTATTGTTATTGAATATTTTGCACAAACAAACAGGAGATACAACATGGTCCGCATGTTTGACAAGGTAAGAGTATTGTTCACCCTTCTGGTCATGGTCAGTCTCTGTGCCGTTTCACTCCCTCAGCAGGCGCGGGCAGAAGCTGAGAGTCCCGTCGTCAGCGAACAGGCAGCCGCGATCACGACTCCGGCAGATGGCGAGATCCTCGCCGGCATGGTAGAGATACAGGCTAGATCGTCGGGAACCGACCGTGTCGAATTCAGTATCAAGGACTCGACAGGGACAAATACTACGAATCTGGGCCGTGCAATGAAGCAGGGGACAGAGAACTGGATCTTTTCCTGGGATACCGGTTACAGCCAGGACGGCATATGACCTGTCGGCAAAGGTCTGGAAAACTTCGGGCAGTATCATTTCCACCGGTTCCATCCGGGTGACCGTCCAAAACCAAGACAGCAGCACCGTCCCGGTCGCGGCAGACCCTCGCGACCTGACCATCACGGCTCCTGTGAGCGGTACGGCACTGAGCGGGAACATAGCGGTGTCCGTTACCGGTCAGGCGCGCGGAGTATCGTTGTTCGCCTTGACTCTCGGCGAACAGAAACAGTTTTATATCGGTGAGGCGGCAGAAGGTGCCTCTGACAGCTGGTCTTTTTCCTGGAACACTGCCAGCTTTGTCGATGGTGAGTATGAAATATATGCGAAAAGTGCGGTAATAGGCGGAGAAGAATGGATGAGCCCGATGGTGCCGGTCACCATCATAAACGGCCTGGTCCGTCCGTTGACTGATACGACGCTGCCGGTCGGACTGGGCAGCGAGTACATCATTTTGGAAGAATCAGTAGCGACGCTGGTACCGGTCACCGATAGAGGTCAGGAACAGACCACATTGGCAGCTGATGCCGAAGTCGTAGTATTGGGTAATGCCACCATCACGGATTTGACCCTGTATAAATTGAATCTGTCATCCGTGCCCGGCACGGAGGTGTTTGGCGGCAAGGTGGTCGTACAGGGTAAAGGTCCTGCCAACTCGACCGTGATCATCAAGGTATTCAGCGAACCCATCGTGGCCAGCACGACGACGGATGCAGACGGTAACTGGGTGTATACACTCGACAGCTCACTCAGCCGAGGCGATCATGAAGTCTACATGACTGTGAGCGACAAAAGTTCAAAGACCGTCGGCCGCAGTCAGCTCTTCTCGTTCCTGGTGAACGAAGCAGTAGCGGCAACCGATCAGGTGACTGACAGCGTGACGACGGTGGCAGGGTCAAATCGGGACCTGCTGGAAAAATACAGCTACGCAGTTGGCGGTGTCATCATCGTCGTCCTGGGTCTGTTCCTGGTCATTCAGCGCGTCGCCAAGAAGAATAATTCCTAATTCATCGACCTAAACCGGTGATCCCTATGATCCGTCCCGCACGTTTTGTCCCTTCGTTCGTCCGCACCTGGGTGTGCCGGTGGAGCCAAACGCTCAAGGTGATCCGGAGCAATCGGCAGGTCATGTATGCACTGGCACTTATCATCACTATTCCGCTCATCCTGGCCATCAACACGTTCTTCGTGGTCGACTCGATGGGCAAGCATATGGATTATGAGCTCAGGCTGAAAGCGGAGCTCGCCGGCAGCATCGTCTCTGCGTATTCAGCTGATATGCTGGCTGATCCCCTGGCGCTACAAGCCAAGATAGAAGAGATCAAGGCGAACAGCCTCTATGCGGCGGTGAGCACGATCGAGGTTTTGGTCCCTGCGGGTGAGGATTTTCGGATACTGGCGAGCACCAACCGGTCCAGGATCGATGAGATCATGCCTCAGTGGCATTATACGTTCGCCTGGCATGAAGACGAATCAATCGCCACGCTCGTGAAGCAGGTCGAGGCCGGTCAGCAGGATCGTGTCTGGCGTATCGTAAACCCGCTTCATGACCAGAGCGGGGCCAAAGTCGGTCTGGTCGACATTAGTGTCTCGACAGCGCATATTGATGCCCAGACAGCGGATATCCTGACCCGTTCCTGGATCGTCCTCATTATTTCGATCGTCGTCGTACTGCTACTCATAGCTACCAATGCTAAACTTTTTGAATACGAGCTCCTGTTCCACAAGATCCAGGAAGTGGATCAGATGAAGGACGAATTCATCTCTATCGCTTCCCATGAGCTGAAGACCCCGGTCACGGCGGCCAGAGGCTTCCTGAACCTCGTCCAGCAGCAGTACGCGGCCGATACCTCGAACACTGGTGACACTCAGATCAGGGATGACGTCGACAAGGCGGTCCAGTGCTTGCAGCGGCTTTCAGACCTGGTCTCAGATCTCCTCGATGTCTCTCGGATAGAACAGGGCCGGCTCAGGCTGGTCACGCAGGACATCGATCTCGATGAGATCGTGACTGATGTGGTCAACCAGATGAGCTATCAGGCCAAGGAAAAAGGTCTCTATCTTCTGCTGCAGAAACCCAATCAGACCATCCCGCATATTCAGGCTGACAAGACCAA
>CAYOQW010000042.1:0-1039 GCA_964406175.1 uncultured Candidatus Saccharibacteria bacterium | reverse complement strand
TAATTCGGTGAAATATACACTGAAGGGCAGGGTCGAGGTCAGGATCGAGGTGCTGCCGAAATTCGTCAGGATCCGGGTCAAGGATACCGGCATCGGCATGACGTCGAAGGAGCGGGAGAGGCTGTTTGAGAAATTCTACAGGGTGATGAACCGCCAGGCCAAGGATGTCGTCGGTACCGGGCTCGGACTTTGGATCACCAAGGAACTGGTGCAGCGGATGGATGGCAGGATCTACGTGGACAGCATCGAGGATGTGGGTACGGAATTCATCGTTGAATTCCCGGTGCACCCGGACAAATGACCTTGACCTACAGGAACGTACGAGTATACTCCCATCGAAAGGATGATCACCCATGATGAAACCACAGGTCTCGATCGATATGGCCATTCCCGACACTTTTTCGCTCAAGGAACGCAGAGTTTTGATGATCGAGGATGACCCGTACCTCCGGGAGTACTATAAACGCGTGCTGGAGCGTGAAGGGATGGTCATGGACATTGCTGATGACGGCGAGCAGGGCCTCGAGATGATTAAACAGGGTGAGTATGAGATCATCCTCATGGACATCATGTTGCCGCGCAAAACCGGCATTGAGATCCTGGAATGCCTGAAAAAGGACAAGATCAAGCATTGCCCCATCATGATCCTCACTGATCTTGACCAGCCGACCGTCGAGGACAAAGCCCGTGAACTGGGTGCACATTCCTACATGGCCAAACATGAAATGAACGCACAGGATTTGAAGTACAGCATCGAGAAAACGTTGAAGGAAAAGACCTAGCGTTTCTTTCCAACTTGAAAGTATGAGAGCATGAAAGCAGCCTTTCGGCTCTCTTTGTTTATTCTGACAGGATCACCTGATGACTGAGCCGATCTGTTTAGAAAGCGTGTATCGTAAGACCGCTGCAACGACGTTCCACTGTCTCGAGGGGGGAAAGGGTCCCTTGATGCTTCTCGTGCATGGCTGGAATAACGATTCGTCTGGTTTCGGCCCATTTCTCGAAGAACTGCGAGGCTACCGGATCATGGCTGTGGACC